>NZ_JALVAO010000068.1 GCF_027011145.1 Thermococcus sp.
GGCACGGCGGCCATAGCGGCGGGGTTACACCCGGTCTCGTTTCGACCCCGGAAGTTAAGCCCGCCAGCGTTCCCGGGTGTACTGCCCTCCGGGAGGGGGCGGGAAACCGGGAACGCCGCCGGCCACTAACTTTCTCTCGTAATCACCTACACAAAAGCTATTTAAGATTCTGAGAGCTATTTTTTACGGTCGGTAGTTATGCTCAAGAAGTCATCAAAGGGCAGGCTTACATGGGACTACATTCGGGACAGACATTCCGAGGTTATTGAGGAGTTGAAGACCCTCCGCAACTGGGATGAGGTTAAGTCGGCTATTCCCGAGTCTGAAACCATTGGTGACTACTCCCTTCTTGCTCTTGAGGCAATTTCCGCCGTTATAAGGGAGCTCAGGATTGAACGCTCCTTTCTCAGCGAGAAAATCGAGAACTTAAGCAGAAAAATCGAGGAGCTTGGCACTTCACACAGGGAGCTAAGTTACTCCGTTGATAAAAGGTTGAAGGAGCTTGAGGGAAGAATTTCCGAGCTCGAGCAGAGAACTCTCTTCCTTGAGGGAGTTGAGGCCATAGTCCCGAGAATGAACGAGCTGGAAGAAAAGCTTGACCGCCTTCCTGCAGAGCTCTTTAAACGAATCGAGGAAACCTACGGCAAAAAAGCTGATGAACACCTTCGCAAACTTGTTGAGGAGAAAGTTGAAGAGCTCAGGGAGGAACTCAAGCGTGAGGTTTTTGGAATAAGCATTGACTTGGCCAAAGCCCTTCGGGAGCTCCAGGGACACTACGAGGAGCTCGTGGAGGAGAACGTCCGGCTCAGGTCCCTCGCCAAAGAAAACGAGAAGCTCAGAAAGAGGCTCGTGGAGAGGGAGCGTGAACTTGAGGAGCTCAAGAAGAGGCTCGTGGTTTTCCAGGAGATGGCCAAGCGCGTTGATGCACTCAGCGAGAAGATAAGCAAATACGAGGAGAAGCTTAAGGAAATCAGGACTATTGAGAAGGAGCTCGTCTCTCTAACCGGCGCAAAGGATGCCCTCTCTGCAATTGAAGTTATAAAGAGCGAGTTCATACCAAAATCAAAGTTCGAGAAGACACTAACTGAGATAAAGTCCCTTCTGGCTGAGGCTGAATCATTAAAGGACGAAAACGAACGTCTGAGACGTGAAAACGAGAAGCTCAAGGAGGCCCTCAAAACACTGCTCCAGGAGAAACTTGGGGAGGAGTCATCTCTCGAGCATGACGAGTCTTGAAAATCCCTCTTTAAGCTTTTTCTGAACTAGTTCACTTTTGTCGTCCGTTATCTCCCCGAGCTTTGACATAACTATTTTTCTCATCTTCTCGTTCTTCTCCCCGAGAGCAACTAGGGTCTCGACGGCACTCGCGCGCACGAGCTCGTTCTTGTCGTGAAGGAGAGCGAAGAGCTTTGGCAGGAAGGGGGTTATGTACTTCATCCCGTTCTCGCTCAAGGCGAGGATGAAGTTAAGGGCCGCGAGCTTATCGGAGGTTTCCTTTGAGGTGAGCATGAAGCTTATGTCCCTGAAAACGTTGCCGAGCAGGCTGGGCCTGACGCGCATTATCTCCTCCAGAACGTAGGTCGCGTTCACCTTTATTTTCGGGTCACCGACGCGGTAGTTGGCGAATATCACCGGTACTACCTTCGAAACTTTCTCCGGGGCCACATCTGCTAGGACGCCAAAGGCCCTCGCTATCTCTTGGGTTAATGGAACCGCCTCACTCTTCCTGAGCATGACCATGAGCTTTGTTATCAGGGAGTCGTGTAGCTCCGGCATGTCCCTGAGTACTTCAACGACAACCTTAAGGGCGTTCTTCTGGACCGTCCAGAGATCATCATCAAGGAGCTCTATGACCTCCTTTAGAAACTCCTTGTTGACTGTTGCCCGCGCTATAACCTCCTGGAGCCTATCGCCCGTCGCCAGTGCCTCCCTAAGGTCGAACTCCTCTTCCATTCTATCCACCATGAAAAATACCGCAAAGATTTATATAAGCTTTTCACCACTCCTTTTTGGGGATTGACCATGAAGCAGAGAGTTCCAGTGATTTTGGTAATTTTGGTGGCGTTTCTTTTCCTGGGAAGTGTCTCGGCGTCCGGCACGGTGATGTGGAAGGGAACCGTGTGTGAAAACGTTAAATACCAGAAAAGCATTGAAGCCGTTGCTCTGACAAATGATTCAGTATACGTTGCCTGTTCGTACAGGCAGGTTGTCAACTCATCTGGCCTTATAGAGGTGTATTATCTCGGTTTCCTTTCGGCATTCTCCCAGAACGGAACTAAGCTGTGGCAGAACTCCTCAGGATATACCGTCAAGCTGGTTCCCTATAAAAATGGTGTTATAGCAGGGAGTTTTGGGGCACTGGTGGAGTTCAACAAGGATGGTCGGATTGTTAGTATGTACAACCCGCTCGACAAGCTCTATGATTTTGTAATCTCAGGGGACGTTGCTTATGTTGGGGACGGCGATTTCTATGTGCAGAACGGTACTCACTACCTAAAGGGCCATCTCTACGCTGTGAAACTGGGGAAGAACTTCACCGGGATTTGGAACGTCACATTGAAGGACATGATTACCCGCGTTAGAGTTGGAAACGGGGTCATCTATGCGAGCTCAGGCTTCCCGTCTGGCTATGTTGGAAGCTTCCAGTTCGGTTCCCTGTATGGAATTTCTCCCCAAGGAAAGCTTCTCTGGAACATTACCTTTGGCCACTGGGTCAGGGACTTGGAAACATGGAAGGGCAACGCCGTCCTTGGGACCGGCTGGGACAACTCGAAGGGCCGTCTCTATGTGGTTTCCCCGGCTGGAAAGGTGCTCCTCAACGAGAGCCTTTTCTACACAGAGGACATACTCGTTCTCAACGATACCGCCTATATTGGTGGCTTTAACGGTAAGAACGGGACGCTCGTTGCCGTTGAGTTGCCCTCCGGAAAAGTCCTCTGGAAGAGGGAGTTCCCATACCGCGTGAAGGTCCTTGCATACACTGACGGCGTCCTTTTAGCGGGTATCGGAAAGTTCCAGAGCAAAACCGAGAACGGCACGACCTATGTTTACAGCGTCGGCAGTCTCTACGCCATCAGCCCTGAGGACGGAAAAACGCTCGGCGTGCTACCAAACACGGGCTACGTGAGGAGCATAGCGGTTAATGGCAACAAAGCCGTAGTCGGAACCGCCAGCTCAACTTTCTACGTGGTCGACGTTGATTCCATGAAGGGGAGCAAAAACTCAAACTCGATTTGCGGGCCCGGGTTGATTGTCCTCCTGGCCATCGTTGTGCTGTGGAGGAGGCTCACATAGAAACGAGGCCGTATTCGATTAGTTTGTTCACTATTTTTCTTCCCTCCCTCGTGAGGTCGACCACTTTTCTTATCATGACAATCTTGAGGAGTCCCTTGTCTATCATCCTGTCGTAGATTTCCTCGATTTCCCTCTCGCTGAGGCCAAGGAACTGGTGTATCTCGAGTGGGTTGAGGCCGGAGTAGAGCGCCATGAGGATTTGCTTCTCAGTCTCGTCGAGGCTCTCCAGTTCCTTCAGTTCCTTCTCCATTACCTCCTTGAACTCCGCTTGGAGCGTCGGGAACTCCTTTGAGACCTTCATGATAAACTCGAAGTAACCGGGAATGTACTTGAGCAGGTAGCGCAGGATAAAGAGCCTTGTCTTCTTCTCGGGAATGTAAAGGTACGACGTTACAGTCTCGTTTATGTAGAAGTGTTTTATCTTCCAGGCCTGGACCTTCTTGCCGTCCATGTCAACTTCCTCAACGTCCATATCCTCGACGTCCGAGAAGATGGGAATCGGCCTCATGTCAGGGTCAAGGACAACTATGTTTCTCTCAGTTGTTCCTTTCTTTGCAGACTTAACAGAGACTATCCTAAGGGAACCGTCCTGCCATTTGGATTCCATGTTTATTGCCCCGCCCTTAATCCTCGCCAGCTGTATTCTCACGGCCTTTCCGTTTATGAGAGTCTCGAAAATAGTATGAACAAACTCCTTGAACTTCTTCTCGTCATAGATGAGAAGGTTATCTCCAATTGTCAAAATCAGTGTAAGCTCGCCCCTTCCAGGGACGTAAAACTTCATACCAAAATGTTCTTTTTCAGGATTGAGCTTATAATTGTCGGGAACGTTAACTGCTAAATCAGAAAGACTCGAAAATGGAAAGCTGTCTTCACCAACTACTTCACCCATACGGAGATACTTCAAAATAACCCTGTCATGTTGAATAATTCCAAGTGCATCACGCCAGTTAATTCTACCCGAGCCTTTCCACGAGGAGATAATTGCTACTTTAACTCTTGTTTCTGTCACCGACATAGGCCATCACTTCCGCCCTCATGTGAGGGCCTGACATTCTTCAAGCTGTCTTTCTAGCTTTTCTACCTTCGCCCGGAGCTTCTCGCATTCTTGAGATAGCTTTACTTCGAGAGGTGTTACCGCAGGGTTTCCCCCACGAGAGGCTATTAGTTCATCTAAAATACTTATCGCACTATTGATACTGCTTGTCATTTTTATAAGTGCCTCTTCTGGTGGAAGCTTTATAGTGCTTTTTCCATCTTTGCTCTTTATTGTAATGGGCAGTTTAGTTCTCGCAACATATGCAATTGCTTGATTGAGTTTTTCTTTGTCTTTCGGACTTGGGAAACGTGCGAGCCATAGTCGCTTAAACTCGTCTAGCTCACCTAAAACTTTCATCAAAAATGCATTGTATTCATCTTCACTTATGTAGCCGAGGGTATAGCCCCTAGCCACATCAAGAAGCATTAGTAGTCTTTCCTTTTTGTGCCTTGCTTCATCAAGAACTTTCTGAACCTTTTCGTCAATAACTTGCCGGAGCTTTTTTATAAGTTCATCTTCGTTAATCCCCGAGACGCTCATTTGTTTCTTTTCTTCCTTTGGGAGTGTTTTTGGTTCCTCTTTCCTTTTTACTGGACTTTCACTCTTAAGCTCTCGTTCCAATAGAGTTGCATAAAGCTCGCCTATCTGGTTACTTACTGCGTTTGTGATTAGGTATGCTGTAATTACCATGCCGAGCAACACTACAATCGAGATAATTGCAACCATTATCCAGTCCATGTTCTCACCTCCGAAAGGTTAATGGGTAAAAATGAAAAAGTCTAAAGTCTGAACTTACTGATGATGCTTCTGAGCTGTTGAACAATGTTCTTGAGGTCATTGGCGGCTCTTTCAAGCTCTTCAGTAGCTGCGGTTTGTTCTTCAACTGCTGAGCTGACCTCTTCAGCAGAAGCTGTTGTTTCTTCAGCACTTGCAGCTAAGTTTTCCAATGCCCTTAGAGCCTTTTCCACTTCTTCTTGGGTGCGAATAATCTGTTCTTTAACTTCTCCCATCCTGCCACTGGCTTCTTGTAAGAGATCGGCAATATTCGTGAGGTATGTTATTGTTTCCCTGAGTGTTTCTGCGCTCTCGCCAACAACTTGAACACCTTTCTCCGTGCTCTCTACCGCGTCTTTGATTTCTGCTGTAATCTGGTCTATGATATTCTTAATGTTGTCCGCGGCCTGTTTACTCTCCTCGGCCAGCTTTCTGATCTCTTGAGCGACGACTGCAAACCCTCTACCTGCCTCTCCAGCACGAGCGGCCTCGATAGCCGCATTCAAGGCGAGCAAATTCGTCTGCTCGGCAATGTTGGTGATAACATCAGTAATCTCCTCAATGCTCCTGCTCATCTCTGCAACCTTTGTAACTGCATGCTCAATCTTGCTCATGGTTTCCTGTATACTCTCTATCTGCTGGGCTGAGATTTCACTCTTCTCCCTGCCTTCAGTTGCTATGTTAACTACCTCGCTTACAGCTCCCTCGAACTCCTCCATTGCTCTAACGCTTTCTGCGCTTGTTTCAGCGACAAAGCGCATTCCTTCGGTTATCTCGTTAATGCTCTCCTGTTGCCTCTGTGCTTCGATACTAACTTGCTGAACAGCTTCGTTTACCTGAGTGATGGCCTCAGTAACGTCCGAGGCAATCTTTGCCAGAACGTTGGCCCTCTCCTCAAGGGTGTCGGTGACCTGAACAATTTCCCCAATGAGGCTCTTGAGTTTGTGAGTTGTGTCCCTAAGGTCCTCTAGAATTTCCTTGAGTTCCCCTTTAGCTTCCATACTTAATCCGTTGCTTAAGTCACCCTCTGCCAAACGCTCGAGTTTTGTGGCGATTGTGTTCAAGGTCCCAACGAGGTCCTTGCCAACTGCTTCGAAGGCCTTGATAAGTGCTCCAATTTCATCATTCTCAAGGTACCTAACCTCTTTGAGTTTTCTGTTCACTTCGCTAAGTCTACCCTCGGCCAGAGCTTGAGCAACTTCACTGAGCTTCTGGAGGGGCTTGAGTGAACTGGATACCATTTTATAGGACAGACCAGCCAAGACTGCTGACATTGCAAGGATTATTATGGTGAGGTATATAGCCGATTTCTTTGTAGCTTCGCGCGTGTCGTCAACTGCTTTTATTATCCCTGCACTTATCTCATCGACGGGAACCTTGGCAAACACATACCATCCAGTCTCTGGTATCTTGACTCCTCCTGCTACCGCTCTAACTCCCCTAAAGGTGTAGATTGTCGTCGCTTCTTTAACCCCACTTTTAATTATGTCAGCTACAGGTTTTACTGTGGAAAGATTGAAAACGTTGAGTTTCATCTCTATGTTTGGGTCTGGGTGCATTATGACGAGTCCATCTGGAGCAACAACATATGCGTATCCTGTTTCCCCAATCTTGACTTTCTTAATCTCTTGGGAGAGTGTGTCAATATAAACGTCCAAACCAACGACACCGATGAGTTTACCGTTGAGATACACGGGGACTGCGTACGTTATTACCCATTTTCCACTAGATGCATCTTTATATGGCTTGCTCCAGACAGGTCCCTTTTTTTCAACGGCAGCCTGATACCACGGTCTTTTTCTAGGATCGTATCCTTGTGGAAGTTGCTGATTGGGATATATGTACATGTTGCCGTTTACATCTCCAAAGTAGACTGCGCTTAGATTAGGTTCAGCTTTGGCTATTGCTTGAAAGTCCTCCAAGAGAATAGGCCTCAACTTGTCGGAATATCCGGGTTCTCCAAACTTTACTCCCTCGCTGTTTAGCTCTTGAACTGACTGCACAACTAATGTCTGAGTAGTTTTCCCGAGAACTTCAACTTCTCTCAAGAATCCACTGAACTGGTTTGCCAATGCTTGGGCCTTTGCCAGAACCATTGCTCGAGCTTCCTGATCTATTTCTGGTGCTAATTTTTCCTGTATTATGTCGCTGGTGTGGTTTCCTGTGTAGAGCATCATTGCACTAGCTACAACTGTTACCAGCAACAAGGCCACAACGACGGTGCCCACAATTTTTGTCTTAAAGTTCATGAAACCACCCCCGTGATTTGTTGATTTAATAGATCTTTTCGATGACTTTTCCGTTTGATACCCTTCTCATTCTCACTTTACCTGTTGAAAGATCGAGATAGATTGTTCTTCCACCTTTTCCACCGGTGTCTTCTGCAACCAACTTGATTCCATATTTTCTTAGCTCTCTCTTTGCCACCTCAACGTTTCTCCTGCCTATCATTAGTTTTTCATTCGAGATGTTTGTGAACATGTGAGCACCCCCAAAGAGCTTTGCTTCAGCTCTTCTCGGGTTTCCACCGAGCTTCTGAATGTCTCTGATGAGCAACTGAAGGCCGGTATCGACGTACTTGGCTGGGTTTCCCTTGTTACCGTAGTAGCTTGCCTCTGGCAACAGGGCGTGGAGTAAACCACCAACTTTGGTGAGCCTGTCGTAGAGGGTTATACCGACACAGCTACCCAATCCATAGGTGCTGATTATCCCCTCCTTCTTTCCCACGGCATAGTCGCCGATACCGACCTTTATCTCCATGGGCAAGGTTCAACCCTCTGTTTTCTCAATTTCTTGTTTGGTTTCGTTTGATCTCTCCGGAGAATTTTCAACTTTGCTCTCTCTAATTTCTTCTCCAGGCTCAAGAGTTTCTTCAGGAGGAATTTCGGGTTCTATATCTTTTACTTGAGCCTCAAGCTTTCCAACAAGTTTGTCAAAGGCATCTTTGGTAGGCACAAGGTAAAACAGACTTTCTATTCCCGTGTCCTTTTGATAGAACCTCGTCTTGAACATGATGACCTCGGTGACGTCCCTTAAGTCGGGCCTTGAGAGTTCCTTTTCGATATCGTAGAGACTTTCGGCGGGCTTGGGCGGACTCAATGAGACGGGTTCCTCGATGAGCTTGGCCAGTATGTCTGTGTAAACCGAAATCAGGATGTTGCCTATCTCCATTATGGCTGAGCGCCCCATTTCGTCTATGCCTTCATCTCCAGTGTCCATTCCTAAGAGCATTGAAACTAGAGATTTGGCGCTTTCTTTTGGAAACTGAAGTATGGTCAACCCTCTTAATCCCTCAGTTATATCAAACATTACTACAAAGCTGTTTTGAATACCCTTACTGGCTATTTCATGGAGAAACTTTGCCCTTGGGATCACACTAACAGATGGTGGTTCCATCTCTATCTCGCCTATCATGTTCGATAATGCAGTTAGGGCGTGGCTCATCGCTATGTTAGATGCTTCCCTGAATATGTCCTGATACCATTCCGAAAACCAACTCTTGTGCTTGCTCATACGAATCCCCCCAACAGCGTTTCAACAATCTTCTTCATCGATGAGGGTTGAGGAATAATTGTAAAATGCTCCTTAAACTGGAGGTTTTCGATTTTTATTGTCGTCTGGAGTAGCATTGTATAGTCACAATTTCGTCCTATATCCGCCAGTGCAAAGTCAAGAATTGCGGGAGTAAAGTCAATTGCCATCTCCGGTGGTGTCTGGTTGATTTCTGTTCCTAAAAACTCGCTGAGAGCATTGGCGAAGGCCGATATTAGAATGTTGCCGGCCTCCATTACAGCTGACTGGACCATCTCGTCGAACTCCTTTGTCGTTCCCGGCTCCTGACCCATCATGAGGTCAAACATTTTAAGTGCATCATCAAAATCCATGAAGAAGAACGCATGCCCTTCAAAACCTCCGCTCAAACCGATATAGACAGCTATCTTTACGTCCTCCCCAACTTTCTCAGGGACTGCTTTTATGGAGGTAATCTCTATCTCCGGGACGGTTATGTTTACAGTTAGTCCAGTCATTGCACTGAGCGTGTCAGCTGCTCTGGAGGCACCTATGTTGAAGGTCTCCACCAGGGCGCTCTTCGCTATCTCGTCGAGGTTCTTGATGTACTCCTCGTAGTTCTCAGATTCCACCGCGTCCACCTCCGAGGAGACCGTTAATCTCTATAATCAAAACGACGCTACCGTCGCCGAGAATCGTTGCCCCTGCGAACCCGCTGATGTGGGACAACATCTTGCCGAGGCTCTTGATGACTATGTCCTTCTTGTGGAGGAGCTCGTCAACGCCTATCGCCACCTTCTGAGCGCCCAAATCAACGACCAGCGCCGGGAACTCCTCAAGCTCGGGCATTGGCAGGCCAAAGAGCTCGTGGAGCATTATGACCGGTATAATCTCGCCACGGAGAACTATTACCTCCTTTCCGCCGATGCTCTTGAGGTTCTCGCGCTTTATCTCGATGCTCTCAAGGATGTTGTTTATTGGAACCGCGTAGACCTCGTCCTGCACCTTGATGAGGAGCGCCTGAATTATCGCCATGCTAACCGGCAACTTGAGGACGAATGTAGTTCCCTTTCCAACCTCGCTGTAGACCGCTATGCTCCCGTTGAGGCTCTTGACGACCTCCTTGACGACGTCCATTCCAACGCCCCTTCCAGAAACGTCCGTGACCTGGTCCTTCGTGCTGAACCCCGGCAGGAAGATTAGGTTTATAGCCTCCTCGTCGCTCATCTCCGCGGCCTGCTCCGGTGTGATGAGGCCTTTCTCTATTGCCTTCTTCTTGATTTTCTCCGGGTCTATACCCCTACCATCGTCCCTGACTATTATCTCCACGTGGCTCCTCTCGCGCTTCGCTATGAGTTCAAGTCTTCCTGTTCTCGGCTTGCCGAGCTTCTCGCGCTCCTCTGGAGGTTCAATTCCGTGGTCTATAGCGTTCCTGAGAAGGTGAACCAGAACGTCGCCGAGCTTGTCGAGTATCGTCCTGTCAACCTCGATATCTGCGCCTTCAATGATGAACTCGACTTCCTTGCCCATCTTCCTAGCGAGCTCGCGGACCATCCTCGGGAACTTGTTGAAGACCTCTGCTACGGGGGTAAGGCGCATCTCCATTATCTCGTCCTGCAACTCCGTGAGAAGCCTTGAGAGCGTCGATAGGGTTTCAAGGAGTTCCCTGTCGCCGAGCCTCTCGGCTATTTGCTCCAATCTTCCTTTGGTAATAACCAGCTCGCCAACGAGGTTCATCAGCCTGTCGAGGTGGCTGACATCGACCTTGATTATCTTGGAAATTTTGACCTTTGGGGTCTTCACGAGTGGTTTGGTGGCCTTTTTCTCCGGTTTCTTGGCTTTTTCTCTCTTCTCTTTCTTCTCGACCTTTGGCTGGGCCTCCGCCTGGGAAGTTGCTCCCTCGATTTCTCTAACGTCGGCGTTCTCAACGTCCGGGTGCTTGGTTATTATCTTCACAATGTCTTCCTTCTTGAGGTTGGTTCTAAGGATAACTCTGAAGTAATATCCTTCCAAAAGCTCACCGTTTTGAATATCGATTTCATTGGGTTCTGTCTTCTCGATGAATCCAACCTTCTGGAGGTCTTGGAGAACGAGGTAGGAGCGGACACCCTTTAGAGGAGCGTCTTTTTGAAGATATACTATTACCTCGTATCTCTTCTCACCACTCTCGGATTGAGTACCCTCACCGCTTGCGAGAGTCTCTCCACCAAGGGTCTGAATTTCTACCTTCTCAACCTCGGGATGCCTGGAAACGACAGTCTTAATCCTCTCGGGGTCTTCATCGGTCTCTATAACAAACTCGAGCACGTCAACGTCAGCTTTCCCATCCTCGATAATTTTTCTCTCCGGGTTTGTCTCGATTACGTTCCCGAGCTCATCGAGGTCAGAAAGGATGAGAAAGGCCCTCACTCCCCTCAGCGGTGCGTCCTTCTGGAAGTAAACCTTGACCAAATAGTGGTTGCCAGTTCCGGCTTCCGTTTCCTGCGGACCTTCCTCTTCCTTCCCCTCCTCGGGCTTTTCTTCCTCTTTCCTGGATTTTTCGTCCTTACCTCCGCCGGCCCCGGCCTGGTCAAAGAACTTCTGGGCCTTTTCGAAGAGAGAATCAACGTCGAAGTCGCCTTCCTCGCCCGTTTCCTCGATGTTGTCAACCATGGCCTCGATTATGTCAAGGAACTCAAGGAGGACGTCTATCAGCTCGGGCGTTGGCTCTATCTTACCGCTCCTCACAAGGTCAAAGAGGTTCTCCATCTTGTGCGCCACTTCGCTCAGCTTCATGAAACCCATCGTCGCGGCAGTCCCTTTGAGCGTGTGGGCATCTCTGAAAATCTGGTCTATCATGGCCTTCTTCTCTTCCTCACTGCCACCTTCCTTGACTATCTTTTCGAGCGTGAGTATGGCGTTGCTCAGGCTGTCTATCCTGTCTCTCGCGTCGGCAAGGAACTCATCAAGGTACTGTGAAAGGTCTTCCACCGCCACCACCCCGCTTAATCTTGTTCACTGCCATCACGATGGTATCTGCGATTTTATCAAGCGGGACGATGTAGTCCACCATGCCCGTTTCGGCGGCGGCCTTTGGCATCCCGTAGATTATCGAGGTCTCCTTGTCCTGCGCTATGGTGATTCCGCCCTTCTTCTTGATGGCCACTATTCCCTGAGCGCCGTCGCGTCCCATACCCGTCATTACAACCCCTACGGTTCGCCTTCCGAAAACTTCTGCCGCGGTAATCATCATGGGGTCTGCCGCTGGTCTAACTCCGTGTATCTTCGGCTTCTTGTTCAGCGTTATGACGGGCTTTCCGCGCCTTAGCTCGACCTCCATGTGGTAGTCTCCCGGAGCGACGTAGCCCCAGTCCTCTTCAATCGGCTCGCCGTCCTCTGCCTCTTTCACGTTGATTTTGCTCACGCTGTCGAGCCTTTTGGCGAAGGACCTTGTGAAGCCCGGTGGCATGTGCTGGACGAGGAGTATTGCCGCGCCGAGCCTCTCCGGGAACTTCGGGAACACCTTGAGGAGTGACTGGGGTCCGCCCGTTGAAGCCGCCATCGCGACGGCGATTCTCGCTGGAACACCTTTCCTCTTGACCTTACTTTTCTGGGCCCTCAGCAGTCTCGTTCTCTTTAGCTCAAGGAACCTCCTCGGAACCTTCGCCGCTTCCTTGATTTTCGCTATTATCTCGTCCTTCATCTCCTTCATGCTGAGGGATATTGAAGAGCTCGGCTTGGGGATGAAGTCTATGGCACCGTACTCGAGGGCCTTTATCGTTGCTTCAGCTCCTTCCTGCGTTAGGGCGCTCACCATTATTACCGGCGTTGGGTTCTGCTTCATTATCACCCTCAGAGCGTCGAGGCCGTTCATTCGGGGCATCTCGATGTCGAGGGTAATAACGTCGGGCTTGTGGAGCTTAACCATGTTTATGGCCTCGATTCCATCGCGGGCCTCACAACAGACTTCAAGCTCGGGGTCGGAGTTGATTATATCCCTGAGTATCTTGCGCATGAACGCTGAATCGTCAACGACGAGTACTCTAATCTTTTTTCTGGGTGAGCTCAGGGGCATCATCACTCACCCTAGCTGGACAGTACGCGGTTGATTTCTTCGAGGACCTTCGGGGCCTGGAAGGGCTTGACGATGTAGCCGGAAGCTCCGGCCTTGAGGGCCTCCATGACCTTGCTCTCCTGTCCAACGGCGGTAATCATAATTATCTTGGCGTTGGGGTCTATCTTCTTGATTTCGCGGACCGCTGTTATTCCGTCCATCTCCGGCATAACTATGTCCATAGTCACAACGTCGGGCTTGAGTTCCTGATACTTCTGGACAGCTTCCTTTCCGTTGCTGGCCTCCCCAACAACTTGGTGGCCTCCCTGTGTTAGTATCTTCTTCAGGAGCATGCGCATAAAGGCGGCATCATCTACGACCAAAATTCTGGCCATACTTTTTCACCTCCAGATTCTTGCGATAAATCCTAGCGACGAGGTCGTACAATTTGAACAGCTTTGCTGCGTTTCCGAGTATCGTCTCGGTTTTACCCAGAATCAGGAACCCGTGGTCCTCGAGCGAATTGTACAGTTTAGCAAATATTTCCTCCTGGGCTTCCCTCTTGATGTAAATCAGCACGTTGCGGATGAATATAACGTCGAAACCCGTCGGGTACCTCGGGCTGAAGAGGTTGAACTGCTGGAATTTCACGAGCCGTTTTATCTTCGGCGAAACGCGGTAGCGCTCCTCGCTCACTCTTGTGAAGTACTTGGGAATCATATGCCTCGGCACCTGCTTCTCGACGACGTCAACCGGATACTCCCCGCGCATGGCTACTGCAAGTGCCTCCCTGTCTATGTCTGTCGCGAGTATCTGAACCCTGAAGCCGCCGAGGTTCTCTCCCAGGGCCTCATAGAGTGTCATCGCTATTGAATACGGCTCCTGACCAGTAGAACATGCAGCGCTCCATATCTTGAGCAAAGAACTGTGTTGTTCTTTTTTTATTTTCACGAGTTCAGGAATGACTTTCTTTTCGAAGGTTTTCCAAACGATTGGATCTCTGAAAAACTCCGTGACGTTTATGGCGACTGTGAGAAGTAACTCATCAAGTTCTTTCTTGTTCATCTTTATTAGTCGGTAGTATTCCATAAAATTTGTAATGCCGAGCTTTCTCATTCTTGCACGGATTCTTCTCATGAGATACGAATCTTTGTAAGCGTCACTACTAACCTTGAGATGTCTGAACAATTCTTCCTTAATTTTCAGGTAGCCCGGATCCTTGTACTCCATCATTTTCTCACACACCTTGGTGGACATTCGGAAATTTTGAAGGATTATTGGGTAGTCTGCGAAGTTCCCTACAATTTTATGGGCTGTTTCTCATAAAAAGCCTTTAGTGTAGATGGTTGTGTAGGTGCATACGCAGGTTGTTACGAATCCACTTGTTATTATTGTAACTCGTATCTTTGGTTATTACATACATACGAAAGTCTTTTATCTCTCAAATAACAATAGATATCAGCCAGGGGGTGTGTCCATGGGCAGGTCAGTGACTTTCGCTTCAGTACTATCGGTCCCAGTGGTTACTTTGGCAGGCTCTATGGTTTCTCTACCGGTTGGTGCTATAGCTGGCATTGGCACTGCTCTGGCAGTTGGCTTTTATCTCTCGTCCAAGAGGGATAGTGAGGACCTGCTCGGCGTTCTGGAGAGACTTATAGAAGGCGAGCATGTTTCTCTCAAGGACTTAGACAGTGAGACCGCTTCTCGTCTTCTCAGGATAGCCGAGAGGGCTAAGTCAAAGAAGGAGGTAAGGATTGAAAGAACAAGCGTTCCGGGAGAAGTTCACGAAGCCCTCGAGGAACTCAGAAACGCTGGAGAAAAGGTTAACTCTCTCCTCCAGAGCGCTGATTTTGATGTTTCCCTTGACTCCAACAGTTTGCTTACGCTCATTCAGGAGGAGCGCTCTCGAGTTGCCGAGCTCGGCGATTACATACAGACACTGACCGCAGGCATAGAAGAGATGAACACACAGGCCCAGGCATTAACGGACTACGCCCTCGAAACTGCCAATATGGCCGAGAAGGGCAAACAGATTTCCGACAACGTTGCCCTCAACGTGGCGAGTATCAACGAAGTAAACCAGGACATGGAAAAGGCCCTTTCCCTTCTAGTGGAACACTCTCGCAGGATTGGTGAGATAGTCGAGGTCATAGGCAACATCGCCGAGCAGACGAATTTGCTTGCACTCAACGCTGCCATTGAAGCCGCTAGGAGCGGGGAGCACGGAAGGGGCTTTGCCGTGGTCGCTGAGAACATCCGTGAGCTGGCAGATCAGTCCAAAAAGTCAACCGACCAGATTGCAGAACTCATAAGGAACATGCAGGAGAGTATTGACAAGGTTGTCGGCTCGATAAAGAAGGAGTTCACGGTTACGGAGGAAATCAAGGACGCCGTTCAGGAACTCATTGCGGCATTTGATGACATAGCGAGGAGAGCAAACGAGACAGCCAACATGATAAAGGAGCTCTCCGACAGCATAGAAGGCCAGGCTCAGTCCGTTCAGATGCTCATGGACACCCTTGACAGTGTTTACAAGGTTCAGGAGGATCTCTCGACGGAAATTGATGGCTTCACCTCCTTTGTAAGCGACGTGCAAATAAGGTTAGAAGAAATTGGAAATGCTCTAAAAGAGCTTGCTCAATCAATCTCACGTTCACGTGAACTCCTTGAAAGGGTTAGGGGGTGATACCTTGGCGGAGATTCAGGTTGTGGCTTTCATGGTTGGCAATGAGGAGTTTTGCCTTGACATCTCCAAGGTTAGGGAAATTAAGGAGATGATGCCCATAACGAGAGTTCCAAACGCTCCTGACTTCGTTGAGGGCGTCATAAATCTGCGCGGTCAGATTACGACGGTTGTAAACCTTAAGAAGCTCCTTGGCTATTATGAACCAGATGAAGACTTATCAAAGAAGAAGATTATCATAGCGGAAGTCAAAGATGAGATTGTTGGCATAATTGTTGATGCCGTTTCTGACGTCATAACCCTCACGGAGGACCAGATAGAACAGCCACCAAAGACCCTCGCCAGCAGGGTGGACATACGCTACATAAAGGGCATCGCCAAGATAAACGACGGCGAGAGGCTTCTCATAATGATTGACCTTGACAAGCTCCTTGGCGACGAGTTCTAAAGAAGGTTAAGATCCTTCAGAATTTCCTCTATGTCATCTTTTTTCTCTTCCGGCTCCTTCTCAATCGCTCCTAATTTAAGCATGAGCTTCTGAACCTGCTCCTCCAGTCTTCTGAGTTCCTCAAACTGGTAGCGTAGCTTCTCGTAGAACTCCTTTTCCACAGGCGTCACCGGAACGGGCTCGCCAAGCATCTCGGCAATCCTGTCTATCTCGCCTGCCAGCTCGTAGGTTATCCTGTGTATCTCGATGAAGCTCTTCTCCGGGGACAGCTCCCTGTCGCCACGTTTCATTGGAAGTTCCAGGCGTTTTGTCTTGACTATAACCTCGTTGAACTTGGAGTAGACGTTCTCGTCGGGAACGGAGACAATGGCCAGCTTCCTCAGGTTTTTGAGGAGTTCAACGAGGTTGCCCTTCAGCTCGTTGAATTCCCTTTGTCCCTTTCCAGTCAGGACGTAAACCTTGGCTATGTCCCTGAGCGAGAGAAGGGCACGTTTTGCTTCGAGAAGGCCCTCACGGAGTTTCTCCGGCTGGAGCGTTATCGCCGCCTTTATAACCTCAAGGAATTCCTCTACCTCCTCGTTCTTCCGCCTTTCGATAACCTCCTCGAGGTGCTCTATCTCCTCCTCAAGTTCCCTTATTATTTCCCCCTTGAGCTCCTCCTTTATCAGCTCCCTGCTCTCCTCGAGTTCTCTTTCGAGCTTCTCAACCCTGCCTTCAAGCCTCTCAAGGCCGTTCTTAACGCTCCCAATCTCGAACTCGAACTTTGTCTCGAACTTCCTGAAGTCTCTCAGAGACTTTTCAAGCGAAGTCAGCCTTTCCCTTATTTCCTTTAACTCTGTTATTTGAGTTAGACTTCTCTCTGAGCCCCTAAGTTCCGAGATTTTCTTTTCGATTACAGACCGAAAGTCTTTGAAGTTCTCCTCAAGTTCGATGAGATTATCTTTGAGCTCGAAGTACTTCGCTAGAACCTTACTAGTGACGTCCCTGACATAAAGAACGAGTGCCACTGTCACTACTGCCGTCACTGCAATGGCTTCCCACATGATTACCACCCAATGTCAACAGGTGTAATATGATTTTTTCTAATGCTTTAAATATTTTGTTGGAAGTTTTTGGATAAAATCCAAAATTATAAACAAATCAACTAATTCTCCAATAGTATTGAATTGTTACATAAAATTCTCAATTCAATGTTGTTTATGTTGTATTAAAGACATTGTCCATACGAAAATGTTATATATCTTCCAATCATTATTACTACCACAATGCACCTGCATGGCCAGCTACATAAAGTCCAGAAGGGTACAATCAGCATCAAAAACCCGGGGTGGTGGAAAAATGAACTCGGTGGTTATAGATCCACAGGTGCTACGCTCTTTGCACCGCAGTGAGCTCAGGAAGAAAATACTAATGTACCTGAACGAGATATACCCGTCAGCAACGTACCTCTCTGAGATTGCCAGAGTCGTGGGTTCTGATCCTTCCAATGTTAGAGGTGCTCTCGTTGGTCTTGGGAATCGTTACAACGGTGAGAGTTCCCTTGTCTATTTGGGTCTCGTTGAGGAGATAGCTAGCAACGGCTTCAAGTACTATCGCCTCACAGAATATGGCAAAAAGGTTGTAGATTATCTGAAGGAATATTACCGCTATTACAGACGATTCCTGTGAGGTGGGGAGATGTTGTCCTCCCCTGAACTAGTTGATACTAACATAGAGCACATGGTAAAGATTGCAATCCTTCATATTATTTCTCTTGGGACAAAACATGGGATATTTTCTCTTTTAGCTAAGGGGCCAACGCTTCAAGAGCTTATAGAGGGAGTTAATCTTCCAAACCGGGCTTTGCTAGTTAAGTTTGTTTCAACACTTAAGGATCTCCATATTGTTGAAGTCAAAAATGGACGACTTCATCTTAACGGTTTTTCATATATTCTGGAAGTTCCGCCTGTTAAATATAACCTTTTACTTCCAGATTGGGTCTCTATCCAAGAGGAAATATATCGAATGGTTGATTATGCTTTTATAACTCCGACTCACCCTCAGATTCTAATGGATTTTGATAAAGATGCCGATTTTTGGGATATGCGGATGAGCACATCGTTTTCTCAGGCTTATCGGAAGGTCATGGTTGATGTAGCTGGAATTAAACCAGGGTTCTCTGTTTTGGATATAGGGTGTGGGTCTGTTTCGCCAGAATTTTTTGGAAAAATTGTTGGCTATGATGGGCTGTATATGGGTGTGGATTATTCTCCTGCTCTTCTTGAGATAGCCCGTTTAAGAGTTGAAGAAAAAAATCTTCCTGTGTCCCTTAAGGAAATTGATGCAAGATTAATACGGCCAGTTAATGAGTATGATGCTGTTTTAATGAGCTTTGTCTTAGAATACATGCCTGATCGGGAGAAAGTTCTTAAGAATGCCTTTGAAACTCTCAAACCAGGAGGAAAATTGATTATAGTTGAGCCATTTCGAGATTCCTTTGAGAACATTTCTGCTCTTGAATTTTTTGAGAGTCTAAATAAAGATTTTACAGGTTTTCCGTCAATTTCAGAAATAATAAGCATTTTTGAGAACATGGATATAGAATTTAAAACAAAACAATTCGGAAAAAGTATTCTGCTTCTTGAAAAGCTCTGATTATTTTTTGGCTAGTATCTACACATGCACCTACATAACTATCTACACTACCAACAACAAAAAAGGGCTTTATATTTTCTGGGCGTAAGCATTACTGCAGAAACCCTATGGGGGTGCGTGGTGAATGAAGGCCAGGACCAGAAGAGGTGCCGTTGGTATCGGTACCCTGATTGTGTTCATAGCCATGGTTTTAGTAGCAGCAGTGGCCGCGGCAGTGCTCATTAACACGAGCGGATACCTCCAGCAGAAGGCTTCCAGCACCGGAAGGGAGAGCACGGAGCAGGTTGCTAGTGGCATACAGGTCATGCAGGTTACAGGATACTACGACAACAACAGTGGAGGAATAACCAAGCTCGCTATCTACGTTACTCCGAACGCTGGAAGCAATGGCATCGACCTGAACAACACCAAGATAATCCTTAGCAACGGCAATGTCCAGGGAATCCTCAAGTACGGAGGGCCGAACCTCTACAACAACAGCGTTACTGGAAACATCTTCACGGCCGGTTCTGCTTGGCCTACAACTGGAACTGAGTTCGGTATCATCGTTGTCCAGGACTACGACCACAGCGTTAAGAACACCTCCCCGACCATGAACCAGGGTGACATCGTTATTCTCACCGTCAACGCCCAGGCTCTCTTCGGAAGTGCAATACCCGTCAGGACTCACATTACTGGTAAGGTTATTCCTGAGTTCGGTGCTCCTGGAGTCATTGACTTCACCACACCCAGCACCTACACCACTGAGATAGTGAACCTGCAGTGATTTTCCCTACGTTTATTTATCTTTTAGAGGAGGTGAGCGACAATGTTTAGGAGGCTGAAGAAGAGGGGTGCTGTTGGTATCGGTACCCTGATTGTGTTCATAGCCATGGTTTTAGTAGCAGCAGTGGCCGCGGCAGTGCTCATTAACACGAGCGGATACCTCCAGCAGAAGGCTTCCAGCACCGGAAGGGAGAGCACGGAGCAGGTTGCTAGTGGCATACAGGTCATGCAGGTTACAGGATACACCCCTGATAAAGAGAAGGTAACAAGACTCGCAATATACGTTACCCCCAACGCCGGTAGTGGTGGCATTGACCTAAAGAACACCAAGCTTATTCTCAGCAATGACAACGTCCAAGCCATGCTTACATACGCGGAGGGCCACAACTACACAACGGACATCGACTATGTCACAAACAACACATACATCTATGCCAACGCGAGCCAGCTCTTTGCGGCCCTTGGAATCGACGTTGCTAAGGTCTACCCGAGCCTTGCCCCAGTGATTACCAAGTACTTCGTCAACATGAGTGCCCTTGAGAAGGCAGGAGTCGTGAAGTTTACTTACGACTCAACAAGCTACAAGATAACCTCAGTCTACGTCACCAACTACCAGTACGTCAGGGGTCCAGTTGATAACGTATTCCTTGACGCTCTCGGTGACTTGACAACTGCTCAGCTGGTGAATGGTACCGTCAACACAACCGCCCACACAATTGAAATTGACACCGCTGCTATAAAGACCGCCTCATGGCCCAGCTACATCTGGAGTGCTCTTGGAAACGACAAGTTCGGTATCATCGTTGTCCAGGACTACGACCAGAGCGTCAAGAACGACTCCCCAACACTGAACAAGGGAGACATTGTAATCCTTGGAGTCAACACCGAGGCGCTCTTTGGAGGTATCACCGTCAGGACTCACATTACTGGTAAGGTTATTCCTGAGTTCGGTGCTCCTGGAGTCATTGACTTCACCACACCCAGCACCTACACCACCGAGGTTATAAGCCTCCAGTGATTCTGTTCCTTCTCTTTCGTTCTTTGAAAATTTTTGGGGGTGATACCATGAGGAGGGGAGCAATAGGCATTGGCACGCTGATAGTCTTCATCGCAATGGTACTAGTGGCAGCAGTAGCAGCGGGTGTTATCATCGGCACAGCAGGCTACCTCGAGCAGAAGGCCCAGGCCGCTGGGCGACAGACAACCCAGGAAGTTGCGAGCGGTCTTAAGGTTATCAACATCTATGGCTACGTTAACACGACTCCCCCAAGTAAGGGGACCATAACTAAAATGGCAATCTTCATAGCTCCCAATTCGGGTAGTGAGGGGATTGATCTCAGCAACGTTAAGATAGTCCTTAGCGATGGGCTCAAACTCGTCGTTTACAACTACAGTGGCATCCTGTACAATGGAGTCATTGACGACCTGTTCAACAGCTCGGAAATCAACACTAGAGTTTGGGACAACTCCTCATTAACTGATACAACCTTCGCAATCGCAGTAATCCATGACGGGGGAAGCAAAATGGACACCAGGCATCCGAATCTCGAGTGGGGTGACATGGTTGCGTTGCTAATAAAGACTACAATATTCAAAACTGAATCAGGAAAGAATGGCATCGGTCCTGCAACCAAAATAGTCGGAAAAGTTATACCCGAAGTCGGAGCGGCTGGTGTTATAGACTTTACAACACCCGCGACGTTTAACTACAACGTGATGGTGCTACAGTGAGGTGATGGATACATGAGAAGAGGTGCAATTGGTATCGGTACGCTCATAGTCTTCATTGCAATGGTACTAGTGGCAGCAGTAGCAGCTGGAGTACTAATCAGCACTTCAGGATACCTTCAACAGAAAGCGATGGCTACTGGAAGGCAAACAACTCAGGAAGTTGCAAGTGGCATACAGGTGCTTAATATTTACGGCTACACTCCGGCAAATCCTCCCGGAAGTGGCAAGATAACGAGGATGGTAATTTACGTGAGTCCAAACGCAGGTAGCGGTGGCATTGACCTGTCGCACGTGAGAGTAGTCTTGAGCAATGGCAAGGTAATGGCAGTTTACAGATATGTCAACCCAACTGAGGACAATGTCACTGAAGACTATTTCCTCTACAGTGGCGATGTGAACAATGTGTTTGCCAAGGTAGAGAACAGCAGTCTTGGAACAGTTAACGTGAGCGGGTACACCCCGCTTGTTGGGGCAAATAATACCGTGGCAAACCTCTGGAAGAACCTGTATTATGCCATGACTGCCCAAGGGAAGATGCTGTTTGGTATTATAGTCATCAGTGATTCGGACGGTAGCCTCGGTGACAGCGCCAACTGGCAGCATCCCAACTTAAACTGGGGAGACATAGCAGGTATTGCGATTTGGACAATTCCCTTCGACAACGATAACAATCCTAACGATGGCTACGGCCTTCCACCAGCGACAAAAGTCACCGGCAAGGTTATTCCCGAGAACGGGGCAGGTGGTGTCATAGACTTTACGACGCCAAGCACCTACACCGAGAACCTGATGGAGCTCCAGTGAGGGGGTGGGATGATGGCCCTTGACTTCCTTTCATCTTTATTCAAGAAGAAGCCTAAAGAAGAACCCACCCCCGCCTCGGAGCCAATGGAAGTTGAGGAACTTGAGGAAGAAATTGAGAACCGGCAAGAAGATGAGCAGATTACCCAGATACTAGAGAGGATAAATGAGATTGAGAACGACATCCCAAGGATAAAGATAAGCATTGATACCCTGAAAAAGCAGATTCAAGAGCTTCGTGATGACATAGACAGACTCGACAAGACAATCAAGGACGTCATGATGCTCTACGAGGTCATCAGCCAGGAGATAAACCCCTTCAAGGAGCAGATGGGGCAGGAAAACCCACTTACCAGCGAGATACAGGAGCTCAGAAAGGAGTTAGAAGACTTGAAACTTGAGATTGCCCAGATAAAGAACGACATAAAGGTGCTCGCCGGCTACGGCGTTGACCTCGATTCGATAATCTATGAGGTGCTCGCGGAGGTGTGACGCATGGAGATGGCAAGGCTCGTCACTGAGGCCGACATCAACGCAAAGCTAGCCGAGCTGAAGGGCAAGGTTCCCAGCGTCATTATCAATGACCTTCGGGAGAAGCTGATAGCGAGGAAGGAGAATCTGACCTATGAACAGCTGGAGAAAATAATCCAGAAGGTCCTTGAAACCTACGGCAACCAGGCGACCAAGTACGAACAGCTGAGCAGGAGGGTTGATGAACTCGGTAAGAGGCTCACTGACCTGAGCATGCAACTGAGCAGGCTCGTCGAGACCCTTGAGACCGCCAAGTTCGAAGTCCACGAAAAGAAGGCCGAGAAGGTTTCACAGAAGGTTGAAGAAGTCCACGAGAAGATTGGCAAGCTTGAAGAGCTTCTTGAGGGGGAGGAAGAAGAAAAAGAGACTCCTTCAGAGCTCGTTGAGAAGCTCAATCAGCTTCACAAAAAGGTTGAGGAGCTGGCAGAGAAAGTGGAGGAAAAAGCCACAAGCGAGAAGCTTGAAGAGGCGCAAGAAAAGCTTGAGGAACTCCAGGCCAAGCTCGAGGCTGGCGAAGAGGTAAGCGAGGAGGAGCTCGCCGCGGCCGAGCAGGCGGTTGCCGAGGCTCAGGCAGAGCTCGCCAGAGAGGAAGAGAAGGCCGAAGAGTCCGAGGAAGTTTCCGAGGCTGTTGAGGAGATAACCGAGGTCCCTGCAGAGAAAGTCGAGGAGCTTGAGGTTGAAGTTCCTGAGACCGTTGAGGAAACTGAGGCTCCTAGCGAAGGGCAGGAGGAGGTCGTTGAAGAGACCCAAGAAGTTCCTGAGGCCGAGAGTGTTGAGGAGCTTGAGACTCCCGAAGAGGTTGAGGTTATTGAAACCTCTGAAGCCGTTGAAGAAGTCACAGAGGTGTCCCCCGAAGTTTCGGAAGTTGGTGAAGTTTCGATTGAAGAGGTTCCCGCTCATGAGGTTGTTGAGGAAAAGAAGGAGGAAGGTGGTGTTGATATGTCTGAAAAACTTCAAATTCCCGAGGACATTGCGAGCCTCCTTTTCGAGGAAGAACCAAAGAAGGCAAGGCTGGAGAAACTGCCAGAGGACATCGTTTCCACCATGATAGCCCTCAAGTGGCTCGGGTTCCTCATAGACAGGGTCGGGATACAGAACCTCGAGAGGGTTTTAGAGTTCTACTACGAGATAGGCTGGATAAGTGAGGAAGTGCTCAACCAGTTGCTCCGCTATGCCAAGGGAACAAGACCGCACCACAGAGACCCCGAATGGAAGCCCGCTGAAAAGCTCACGGTTCAGGACCACCTCATAAGCCTGCTCTTCATCGAGAGGCTCAGGGGACTTAAGATAAACAGGAACGTCCTTGACAAGCTGGAAAGGGAAATCAAGATGCTGGAGAAGACGCTCGATGAGTTCTACGGTATCTGAAGGCACTGGAGGGGCGGCCTATGGGATTCAGTGTGTCAGCGAGTGCAGCGATAATCTTCATTTCATTTTTGATGGCCGCCAGCACATTATACATAGCCTGGGACAATGCTTACACAGACGTTCAGGCCGCCCAAGAGTATTGGTCCAGTCTGAGAATTTCCCAGCTCAATACTTTGATTTCCCTTAATTCCAGTATCGGGACGTATAAAAACACATCAACATACTACAATGTTACCTTTCATATTCGTGACTTTGGTATTACAATGTATGTCCCCGATTGGAGTGGTGTTTATGATGGAAAACTAGTTACCCTGAGTAATGTTAAAGATGACAATGTAGGGTTCCTTAAGGATTACACCTATGTCATTCCTGGTGACGTCCTTTACCTTAATGTCACATATATCCCCCTTCAAAATGATACCCACAATCTAACCCTCGTATTTGGGAACGGTTGCTGGCTTAGACTTAGCTGGCAGTGGAATGGCAATAGGGTAGTACTTACCGGCCTTGATAGGGGCTGTCCAACGGAGGTGATCTAATGGGGGCAGGAGGACCAGCGAGCGAACTAATAATGTTCATCGTGGCAATCCTCGTTGCGGGTAGTGTCGCCGGTGCCCTTGCGTACGTCACTACCGACATAGCCCAGGGTATCAACGCAAGGGGAACGATGCTTGCAGACCAGCTTAGAACCGACTTTGCCATAATAAATGATCCCAACAACATCCCCCACTCCAACCTTTCAAATTCCCCTGTTAACTACACGTTTTACATCAAGAACATTGGAAAGGACACATTTCCCTTCACGGGCAGTTCCGTTCAGGTCATGATAAACGGTCTCTTGATTCCTCCCAGCAATCTTACCTTCCTTGATCCTCTAACAGGTGCCCAGATAACTAGTCTCCCACCCTACTCGGTTGGTGCCATTAACGTTACACTAGGAACCCCACTCACGTCTGGAAAGTATTATACTCTAACAGTAGTGCTTGAGAACGGTAAGAAACGTAGCTTTGTGTTCAAAGCACCATGAGGAAGCAAGCTAAAATAACGAGAGACGGTGGTGGTCACGTTGGTCGAGGAATTGCTTAAGATAGAGCTCAAGGGCGATGAACTTCACAGGCGTCTTGGTGGCGGAATCCCCGCCGGAACAATAATGCTAGTTGAAGGTGACAGAGGTAGCGGTAAGTCTATATTCGTCCAGAGACTCCTCTACGGTTTCCTTATGAATGGTTACACCGCGAGCTACATCTCAAGCCAGTACACCACCGTTGAATACATTAAGCAGATGGAGTCCCTTGGCTATGGGATAATCCCCTTTTTAATCAGGAAGAAGCTCATATTTGTATCCCTTTATCCCCTCCTGAGTGGGGTGAGTGAGAAGAGGAAGTTCCTGAGCAGACTCTTCGGCGAGCCCCGTCTCTGGGAGCCTGACATAATGATAATAGATTCATTTTCATCCCTCCTTTCAAGGGAGCAGGACCCAAGTGCTGTGAGGGACTTCCTGCTCTACGTAAAGAAGATGGCTTCCCTTGATAAAGTGATAATCCTCACAGCTAACACCGAGGAGATTGACAGGGATTCACTTTTCGTCCTTGAAGAAGCCTCGACGATGCTGATTAGATTGAGCGTCAAGGTCTTCGGTGGCGACCTGAAGAACTCTGCAACGATAGTTAAGTACAACAACGCTAAGGGTGTCTTTCAGAAGATTATCCCGTTCCGTGTTGAGCCGAAGGTGGGGCTGATAGTAGAGATTGCGGCGGTGGTGTGATATGGCGCAGGTAATCAGTGATACTCTTGATGAAGCCATGGCAAGGAACCCCCACCTTCGCAAGTATGTCGACCAGTTCAGGAAAAAGTATGGCAAAATGCCTGAGTTCCATGCCCAGCTCAGCAGAGACATGAAGGAGATAATGTATCCCAACATTTTGTATCCTGTAGGGGACCCAATATTCATTCACATCTTCGCCGACCCGGCAACAGCAGAGAAGCGCTACATCGTTATTGAACCAAGGATTGAAAGCAGAGAAGAGGAAGAGAAGTACAACAAAATCCGAGATAAAATCCTCGAGATAGCTCCCACTAGGGATATTCCAGAGGAGCAGGAAGAATTTGAGCGCTTCCTCGATGCCCTATTCGATGAAGCCGTTCTTAGCTTGGTCAAATCCGGTAAGGGAAGTCCCTTTGGGAAAGGTCAGCGATTTGTTATAACCAAAGATGAGATGGAGAAGTTCCGTTATCTTATAAAGCGCGACATCATAGGTATCGGTCCCCTTGAGCCCCTCGCGAGGGACCCCTACATCGAGGATATCCACATCATCGGTGCCAACAACGTTTCCCTCGTCCACAAGATATTCGAGATGATGCAGACCAACATCACCTTCGGCGACGACGTCAAGCTCGCCGACTATTTCAAGAACATTTCGGAGCGTATTGGAAGGCCAGTCAGCGACAGGAACCCGATAGTTGACGGTGCGCTCCCTGACGGTTCACGTATAAACATCATTTACTCCCCCGATGTATCTATCAAGGGCCCGAGCGCGACAATCCGTAAGTTCTCGGCGACGCCGATAAGCATAACCCAGCTCATAGCATGGGGAACACTCAGCGCTGAAGTTGCCGCTTACCTCTGGATAGCCCTTGAGTACGGTATGAGTGTTTTCGTCTGTGGCGAGACCGCTTCCGGTAAGACCACTCTCCTCAACTCAATCATTCCCTTCATTAAGCCCGGTTCGAAGATATTTACAGCGGAGGATACGCCCGAGGTTCAGGTGCCACACCCCGTCTGGCAGAGGCTTATTACCCGTGAACGTGGTCCAGAGGAGAGCAGGGTTACGCTCTTCGACCTCCTTAAAGCAGCTTTGCGTTCGAGACCGAACTACATCATTGTCGGTGAGATTCGTGGTGCGGAAGGAGCGATAGCCTTCCAGGCAATGCAGACTGGTCACCCTGTCATGGCTACCTTCCACGCAGGTGACATAAAGAAAATGATACAGCGTTTCACTGGTCACCCGATAAACGTCCCGATAACCTTCATTGACAACCTCAACATAGCCGTTTTCCAGCAGGCGGTTTATGTCAAAGGTAAGTTCCTGAGAAGGACCGTCAGCGTCGTCGAGATTGAGGGTTACTATGAGGAGCTCGGGGGAGTTGCCACGAGAAACGTCTTTGAGTGGGATGCCGTTGCAGACAAGCACATATTTAGAGGTTTCAACAACTCCTACATCCTCGAGAGGAAGATAGCCGAGATAGCCGGTTACGAGGATCCAAAGGATATCTACAACGAGCTCTTTCTCCGTGCAAGGATTCTGCAAAGGATGGTCGAGCTCGGCATAACCAATTACTGGGACGTTTACAAGGAGATAAAGGCCTTCTACCTTAAGGGTCTTGAGGGCCTGAGCTTCAGGGTCTGAGGTGATGGCAATGGCAGACGAGAAAATCAGTATCTTCACGAAGGCCGACCTAAACATGGAGACATATATTAAGAAAATTTTATTGCCTTACATGGGAATCTCAGCGGTGCTTTTTATAGTTATCGGTCTGATGACAAGGATTTTTCCAGTACCTGCAGGATTAAAGGCATTGATGTTTCTGATTCCTCTCATTCTTATCGTCTACGCGGCCGTTTATCCCTACATCGTTGCAGATTCGAAGAAGATTTCCATAAACTCAAAGATGCCCTATTTCATCACTTACTTTGCCGTTCTATCAACGAGTGAGATGGGCCGTTCCGACCTAATCAAAATCCTCGCCCAGGACCCCAAGCTTGGTGCCATAGCAAGCGAGCTCAAGAAGGTCCACACAATAGTTAACAAGCTCCACCTCTCGATGCCCGAGGCCTTTCGTTTCCTCGCGAGGAGGACGCCGAGTCAGATGTTCGCCGACTTTCTTGATAGGCTTGCCTACTCCCTCGACAGCGGTGTCGATCTCAAGGAGTATCTCTTTCAGGAGCAACAGACCGTTATGGACGACTATCAGACCTTCTATGAGGGAGCTCTCTACGACCTTGATATTTTCAAGGAAATTTACGAATCAATAATAATTTCCGTCGTCTTCATAGCTTCCTTCGTCATTATTGGGCCGATAATCACGGGCATGGACATCGGCAGGATGGGCCTCTACGCGGTGGCGATGACCCTCGGTGCGGAGATAGGCATCCTATTGGTTGTTAAGTTTAGAATGCCAGAGGATCCAATATGGGCAGACAGTAGGGGGATAAAGGATCCGCGCAGGGAGAGGATAAAACGCGCTGCAATCTACTCGGTCATGGGCATGATCATAACTGCCTTAGTTTACGTCCTCATAATAAGGCCCCGCTTTGAGATTCCAACGCCCTTTGCCCTAGCTTTAGTTCTGACGCCCTTCTACTATCTTGGACGCGTAGTTGATAAAGAAGAGCAGTCTATATTTAGAAAAGATGAGAACTTTCCAGCATTCATCAGGAGTTTGAGCTCTTCCTTAGCTGCTAGCGGAGCTTCTCTAGTTCTTGTTCTCAAGTACCTCAGCGCCCACGATTTCGGCTCTCTGACAGAGGACATTAAGGCCCTTTACCGCCGTCTGGCAATTCGCGTCGACAGGGATAGGGCATGGGACTTCTTCATAGCAGGAACCGGGAGCTGGCTCATAGGGATATTCTCCGAGATATTCCGGGAGAGCCTTAGGATGGGTGCTGAGCCTGACTACGTAGGGCTGATTATAAGCAGGAATTTTGAGAGGCTTGTCCGTCTCAGGAGAAAAAGACAGCAGAGCATTGCAAGCTTCATTGGTATCATCTACGGCCTAACCGGTGCCTTTGCGTTTTCCCTCGCAGCGTCGTTTCAGGTTGCCGTCTCAATAAGCAAGATGTTTTCTAACATGAACCTCAACATCGCGAACAACTACATAGGTAATCTCATTCACATAATCCCCCCCTCTGGAATGACATTTCTAACCTACATAATGCTGACTCTGATGGTTCTCCATTCCCTCCTTGCGGCGATGGTTATCAAGCTCGCTGATGGAGGGCATATCCTTGGTTCTGCCAAGTATTTTGTAGTTCTAGTGTGGATATTCGCGGTTGGAATGTACCTTGGACAGAGCCTCATGGCGAAGATGATGAACCTCGGAAGTGGAAACGCCGAGATCGTGACGTACCTTTTGGGGGTGATATGATGAGAAAACTCGTTGCACTGCTCTTCATCATGCTCCTTCCCCTTGCAGGTGCATCAACGTTCAGTGGCTACATTGGGGTTCCGTCTACAGTGGGCATTGGAAACTACACCGTGAACATCATGGACGTTTCGTTTGAAGATGGCTCCCTTCTGCTGGCTGTTGATTCGCCAAACTGGAGCGGAATTAAAAAACTCCCCCTTGGTGGGACCCTTTACCTCGGTGAGATGAACCTGACCTTCAAGCGGGTGTTCATAGGTTCCAACCCGCTTGTCCTTCTCTCGGCGAATTTCCCCTACCTACTGCCCGGCCAGAACGTAACCCTTGGACCGTATAGGATTGAAATAATCTCGGTTACCCAGAACGGGGTTGAGGTAAAGGTCAGCTATGGAAACGAGAGCCAGACCTTCAAGTCCTCTTTCCGCTTTAAGAACCTCGTCGCCAACGTTTCTGGATTTTTCCCTGTTTACTCGGGTTATTTGAAACTCAACGAGAGCTTCTCCTTTGCGGGTAAAACCGTAACCTTCACAGGTGCCAGGGTCGAGAACACCACGGGGGGCTTCATCGAGACTGTGTTCTTCTCCTATAACAACGAGACGTATCCAATTTCAGTTGGGAACGAGAGCAGGGTGGGGCCGTTCCTAGTTAAGGTTGAGGACCTCGTTGGGCTCAACTACACCAAAGTTGACGTCCACTTCCTCGGCGTTTCGATGAACCTTACAATCGTCCCAAACGAGGTATTTTCCCTCGCACCGGGCCAGACAAGGAACGTTGGTCCCTACGTCTTCCGCTACGACTATTACTTGGGCAACAAGCTCAAGGTTTCACTCCTCAACCCCTGTCAGGTTGTCCTCACATCAACTTCTCTGGTGGTTTCCAACGTATCGACTCTCCTCTATCACAAGGGCCTGACGGTTATTCCCTTATCAATTGACGCCAACGGAACGGCCCAGTTTGCGGATTTCATAAACCCTGAGGAGCTCCCATCTCTAGATAAGGTTGCCAACGTTCTCGTCTCATTGACGGACGGAAACGCCCGGCAGTACATTCCAACGACCATCAGGATTCAAGTGGAGAACACGGGCAATGTTACTCTCTCAAACCTGACAATCAAGTTCGTTCCGGGGGATGTTAAGGTTTTATCGGGAAGGGAGTTCTTCCTGAAGTCCTTGAAACCCGGGGAAAAGAAAACCCTGGAACTGGTTGTCATTCCCATGAAATCGGGCAACGTTTCAGCGGGGAGGGTTACGGTAACCGCAATGGCTCCCTATGAGCTTGCCTGCGGTGGTTACACCCTCCTCAAGTTCTCCTCCAACGAGCTAACCCTTCACGTCAGGCCCACTAAGGTTTCCTACTCCCTCAACGTTTCTGCCCCTGCCAACGTCTCCCTTTACAGACCGATTAACCTTACGGTCCTCGTCAAAAACACCGGGGAAGAAGCCTTGCCGGCTAACCTTACCCTTACCGTTCCGCCCGGTGTTGCGATGGCATCATCTGGCAGTATCTTCGCCAGCGGGAGCAACGTTGTTATACCACTCCAGCTGTCTCCTGGAAATGAGAGTTTGGTCACCTTCGTCTTAATTCCTTATACAAGCGGTGAGAAGTCCTTCAAGGTGGCAGTCGTTTCAGTTCCGGGCATTGTAAACGAGACGAGCTTTTCCATAAACGTCCGGGGTGGGGAGAACGAGGGCAACAAACAGCCTGCCCAAACGGTAACCATCACAGAGACCATGACGGAGAAAGCGAACTCCACCGTTACGGTAACCGTCACCAAAACGCAGACTCAGGTCAGAACCGTGACAAAGACAACTACCTCGAGCGTTCCCTATACGCCCTTCAAGACAAAGATAATCTGGCTGGTGGTTGGACTTATTGCTGGAGCGGGAATAATAATAGCCATAGCATGGTACCAGGCCAGGTCATAGTGAGCCTTTTATCTCCTTACTTCTAATTTGTCATGGGGGTTTAAATGAACCTCGATGAACTCTGGAGGAAAACCGTTGAAGACCTCGTCAGGGAGGGCATCATCAGGAGCGAGGCCGTAAGGCAGGCGTTTCTCAAGTTCCCGCGCTACCTCTTTGTGGAAGAAGGGTATAGGAAGTACGCCCACCTAGACGAGCCACTGCCAATTCCTGCAGGACAAACGATAAGCGCTCCCCACATGGTCGCCATAATGCTTGAGCTAGCTGAGCTGAGGCCTGGGATGAACGTTCTCGAAATAGGAACCGGAAGCGGGTGGAACGCTGCCTTAATAGCTGAGCTCGTCAAGAGGGACGTCTATACCATCGAGAGAATTCCCGAGCTGGTTGAATTCGCGAGGAGAAACCTTGAGAGGGCAGGGGTTAAGAACGTTCATGTGATTCTCGGCGACGGAACCCTCGGCTTTCCGCCCAAGGCTCCCTATGACCGGATAATCGTGACCGCGGGGGCACCAGACATACCGAAACCCTTGGTTGAACAGCTCAAGCCCGGAGGGAAGCTCATAATCCCTGTTGGGAGCTACCACCTCTGGCAGGACCTGCTTGAAGTTATCAAGCGTGAGGACGGTTCAATTAAGGTTAAAAACCACGGGGGAGTGGCTTTCGTTCCACTCATAGGGGAATACGGCTGGAAGGAGTAGGCTTTTAAGTACCCCTCCCTTTCATAACCCGGTGATAGAATGAGGCTCATAGCGTTTGACGTTGAGGGGACGCTCGTAAAGGCGCGTTCAAGCTGGGTTGAACTCCACAAGAGGTTCGGCACGTGGGAGAAAGGGAAGGAGTATGCCCAACTCTTCTTTGCCGGGAAGATTGACTATGAAAAATGGGCCGAGCTTGATGCATCCCTCTGGCTCGGCAGAAGCAGAGAAGAAATCCTTGAGTGGGCGAACTCGGTTGAATACAACGACTACGCTTTTGAGCTGGTGGAGTTTTTGCGCGAGAATGGTTTCAAAATAGCTCTCCTGTCGAGCGGTCTCATGTGCCTCGCGGGAAGGGTTGCGAGAGAGCTAAAGGCCGATTACGTTTTCGCTAACGAGCTGGTCTTTAAAGACGGCAAGGTTGCAGGGGTAATACCAAGGGTGGACTTTGAGGGTAAAGGGGTAATCCTGAGACAACTAAAGGAGCAGCTCAAGCCGGAACTGACAGTGGCTGTTGGCGACGGCTTCAACGACCTCAGCATGTTCCGCGAAGCGGACGTGGCGATAGCCATAAACCCGCACGAGGGTGTTGAGGGTGACCACGTCGTCGAAAGCCTAAGAGAAGTGCGGGAGATAATCGAAGGCCTAATAGGGGGTCGGTGAAGGGCGTGGTCATCACGCCTCAGCAAAGCAAAAGCTCGTCATCCCCCTGTCGGCCCGGCCGGAACCCCCGGTTCACGATTCCCCAGGGAGGGCGGGCGCCGGGCCGGGGAAAAATTGGAAAAACGCCTTAAAACTTTAGAGGCCCATCAGCTTGAGCTCGAGCCACCAGAATATGTCGCCGATGAAGTAGCTTATCAAGAAACCCAGGAATATTGCCGGAGCGAAGGGCATAGCCTTCTTTCTTAAAAACCTGTTCTCAAGTCTTCCCTCAGCGACAAGCCTCTTTAATTCCTCAATCTGCTCCTTCGTCAGGCCTTCGGCCGTTGGTGATGCGATGACCTTTCCATAGTCCGGCTTGAGGATTGAGAAATCAGCTCTCATGAGCGCGACCTTAAGCCTCTCGAAGGGGTCCGTTCTGTCGCGTTTTACTTCCCCGTCTTTCTCGAAGATTGTTTCACCCAGTATGTCCCACTCCCTGAGCTCTTCAACGGGAACCTCCTCGATGAGGACGTTCCGCCTTATGAACCTGACGAGGGCCAGGAAGATCTTGAAGGCATAGAGGAACGCGAGAAGCTTTATAAAGGCGATAACAGTGCTTTCCGGCGAGAGGTATACGAGATAGGCCAGGATGAGGGCACCAATAGCGTCTCCGATTTTCCCGAGCTTGCCGAAGACCGTTATGAGAACTATCGCGAGGAGCCAGCCCGCTATGGGGTTCAACTGGAGGCCGAGACCCCTTTTGAGGATAACCCGAACACCAATGGCCCCCATAATCCAGAGGGAAAGCTCGAGGGTAAGGCCCGCTCCGGAGACGAATATCTCCTTGAGCTCAGAGAAGCGCTTCCTAAGGAGTATAATGCCGAAGGCGTAGAGGAATATGAACGGAAACACCGCGATAAGGCTGTTGAGGAGAATTGCCACGGGATAAAGGGGATAATGGACGTAGTAAGGCGCAGTTATCTTGGCCGTATCGGGAGGATAGGGCAGGAGGGCTGAAAACCCCGCAAGAATTATGGCATCACCGCTCGCCCATGCCCCTATGTAAAACAGAAACAGGCCGAGGGCCAGACCCACGAAGAGGGCTATAATACCCGAAAGGGCAACTAAGAGATTTCCTTCACTCAGGCCTTTGTAGAGATAATACAGGATTCCGATTTCAACGGCCGGGACTGGTAGTTTAACGAGCCAGCCCGGAAGGTTAACCTCTTCTTCGCCTTCATCCCACCCCAGCAACTTCCCGATGAGGGCCAGAAGAACCGAGACGTGGTTGTCGAAGATGAAGCCGGTCTTCAGGTCGGTATAAGAAGTAACGAAACCCATAACTAGGCCCGCCAGAAGAGGTACGACTTCCATGCTTCCACCTCACAGATTTTCAAGAAGCTGAGCTCTCGTTTGGTTGATGTACTTGTTTATTGAGTTATTAATGGTCTGCATCGACTGGAAGATTGTCCTCGCTGCTATCAGTACTAGAACTAAGACTGCGGCGAGCATGAAAAGGTATTCAATAGCTGTTTGAGCCCTTCGCATGGTTCCTCCCAATAGAGTTACGGCCCAAAGGCTTTAAAAGTTTCCCCGAACTTTTTCCGGGAGTGAAGATGAAGGTTTACAGGCTCTTTGTGAGAGATGAATACCTGGACTTCATAAAGTCTGGCCAGAAGAGGATTGAGGTGAGGGTTGCCTATCCCCAGCTTAGAAAAATTCAGCCCGGGGACAAGATTATCTTCAACGACTCGATTCCTGCAGTTGTGACCCAGGTCAAGCGCTACGAGACGTTTCGTCAGGTTCTGAGGGAAGAACCGATAAAGAAAATCTTTCCGGATGAACCGAGCTTTGAGAGAGCAGTAAAGAGGTTCCACAACCTCTACCCAAAGTGGAAGGAGAACCGCTACGGTGTTATAGCCATCAAGTTCAAGCTTATCGGTGAGGGGAGATGAAGCACCTTGAGTTCGACGGTCGCTACGCCGATGCCATACTTAAGGGTAGGAAGAGGGCAACCGTCAGGCTCGGAAGGCGACCAAACCTCAGGGAAGGGGATGAAGTTCTAATCCACGCCGGTGGATACGCCATAGGTAAGGCCGTAATTGAGAGGGTTGAGAGCAAGACTGTCAAAGAGCTTACCGATGAGGACGCTTTTCTCGACGGGTTTTCGAGCAGGGAGGAGCTAATCAACGCTTTAAAGGAACACTACAAATGGGTGAACGACGACTCGAGGGCACACGTTATCGTTTTCCGCCTCGTGGAGAAGTTTGATAAACCCGTGATGAGCTCCGACTACGCCTACGAGGGGAACCTTCCGGTGGAGATAGCCGAGAAGGCCCTCAAATACCTCGACCTCCCAGAGGAAGATAGAAGGCTCATAGAACTGTTCCTCAAGACGGGAAGCCTGAGAAAAGCCGCTTATAGACTCGGTGGATTGAACAAGCGCTACCTTATAAGGGAAGCACTCAGGAGAGCATATGAAGAGCTCAAAAAGAGGGGAATCATGAAACCAAAGCTTTAACGCTTTCGAGGAACGCTACCGTCTCCTCGCCATCGACTTCCCTCTTAACTGCCGAGAGCTTAACGGGCATGAGCTTGAAGGTGTTTCCGTTGATTAGCCTCCTCAGGGTTTTCTCAAACTCCTCGAGTTCATCCTCACTTGCAAAGTCGACCTTGGCTATGAAGTCGTACTCACCGTAGAGCCAGTGCCCCTTAACTGGAATTTTTTCAAGGACTTCGTCCCTAACTCCCCATACGAGGAGTATTGCCTCGATTTCTCCCACCTCCTGGCAGGAAAAAGCGTTTTTCCTCGATAAAAGTCTTTCTCAATTTTTTCCGTCAAACCTTCAAATCCCCGAAAGATTTTAGGCCTCGGTTCGTCTCTATGGCGGGAAGTGTTTTAATGTCTCCTCCGAATCCAGAGCGGTGGTAGCTATGAAGGCCGTGTTCTTCGATTTTGTGGGGACCCTGATAACAAAAGAAGGAGAAAACGTAACGCACCTCAACCTAATCCGCGAGATTCTCAGAAGGGCCGGAGCAGAGCTCAACGCCGAGGAGGTCTGGAATGCCTATGAAGAGGAGAGCTCAAGACTCTTCAGTGAGCTGGCCGGAAAGGAGGCGAAAAAAATCCGGGAGGTTGACACCGAGGCTTTAAGGCGTGTCGCCGAGCGCTACGGTTTCACCGTTCCTGATGACTTCTGGGAGATAAGCCTTGAGATGCACGCCCGCTATGGCAAACTCTTTCCCGATGCCGTGGAGACAATTAAGGCGCTCAAGAAAATGGGCCTCCACGTCGGAATCATAACGGACTCGGACAACGACTACATCAGGGCCCATCTGGAGGCCCTTGGGATTTACGAGCTCTTCGACAGCATAACGACGAGCGAAGAGGCCGGCTACTTCAAGCCCCATCCGAGGCCCTTCCTTCTGGCACTCGAAAAGGCGGGGATAAAGCCGGAGGAGGCCCTTTATGTGGGCGATAATCCTGCCAAGGACTGCGTTGGAGCCAAAAACGTTGGAATGCTCAGCGTCCTTCTCGACCCGAAGGGTGAAAAGAGGGAGCTATGGGCCAACTGCGACTTCGTCGTTTCAAAGCTGAGTGACGTTGTTGAGATAGTCAAGGGTCTGATGGAGTAGGGGGTCGGAAACGGCAGGGCTCTTCATCGGTAGACCTCGCCTAGCGAAATTCTCGTCATCCCCCTCTTTTTCACTTCAGCCTCTGGTATGCAACGTAGAACCTCTGAACGACCGTTATCCACGCGAGGATTCCGACTATGTAAACGCCGTACTCAACGTATCTGGCCCCAAGGAATGAGAAGACCATCAGGATTATCAGCCTCTCGGCCCTCTCTGCTATGCCAACTGCCAGCTTTCCAGAGCCAGCCAACTCTGCCCTGCAACGCTCGTAGCTCACCAAATAGCTCCCCATGAAGGTCAAAAAAGCAACTCTCCAGTCCACAAGGGAACCGAGGGCGATTCCAAACAGTATTGCTCCGTCGCTTATCCTGTCAAAGGTAGAATCCAAGAAGGCACCAAAACGGCTGGTCTTTCCAGTTAATCTCGCCAGCGTTCCGTCGAGGGCATCAACAAGGGAACCGATTAGAAGGACTAAACCGGCTAACCTCGGCTCGCGGAGGTAGTAGAGGTATGCCGAGAAAAGGCTGAGCACAAGCCCTATTACCGTAACTGCGTTCGGTGTGAGGCCTGCTCTAGCGAGGGGCTTAACTATCGCCTCAAGATAACCCCTGACACTCTCGCGGTACCTGTTGAGAACCATTTACCTCCCCTCGTCGAGCTGGATTACCTTCTTTCCCCTTTCCTGTGGGATTATCCTGAGCTTTGCCCCTTTGAACTCCTTCCTCAGGCCTTCGCCGTCAAGGAGCCTGTCGAGGAAGACCGCCAACGCGGCAACCTCGCTGTGGGGCTGGTTTCCTATCGCAACGTTGTAGTGGGCGAGCTCGTAAACCTCTCTAGGCACTTTTTCGGCGCCGACAACAACCAGAATGTTCTTTCCGGCCTTGAGCTCTTCCTTCAGCTTGGGCATCGCGTCGTCAACGTGAATTCCGTACATCGTCAGGTGAACGATTATCCCCTTCTCGCGCCACTCCTTTAGGATCTTCTTCCAGCTGGGGTTGAACTCTATCTCAAAAGGCCCTCCCCAGCGTTTTACAACGTCTTCAACGCTCTCCTTAACGTGCTCGTCCTCCTCGGCGGCGATTATTATCTTCTCGGCCCCAAAGGCCCTCGCAGTCAAAGCGACATGGGTGGTAATTCGTTTGTCCCTCTCCGGCCTGTGGCCGAGTCTAAGCACCGCTATCATCACACCTCACCCGTGAAAACCCTCCAGTAGTATGTGAAGTCATCGCGCCACTGCACGTCCCTGTAGAACTCGTACATGACTTTTATGTTTTTCTGGATTCTATCGACGCTCCACTCAGAAAGAACTTTGTTAAGCTCGGCATCGTTGGGTGCCGATGCAAAGAGGAAGAGCGCGTAGAGTTTTTCCTGCTCGTTCAGACCGTTGAGGATAAGGTCGAGTTTTGACCGAAGAGATGGCTGAACCCTCCTCATAATAGTGGTGAGGAGCCTGTCCTCAAGGTCGCTCGTGAACTGGCTGGTAACGTCAACGTGGCTGTGAAGCTGGGGTCCGTATTTAAGGGCCACGAGACTGTAACCCCTGTTTGTTACGAGCTGGTAGACCCTCGGGAAGTAAGGACTTGCCAGGTACTCGTCTAAGGTTCCTATGAAGCCATGCCTAAAATCAATGACATACCAGCCGTCTTCAGTATAAAATTCCGTAATTGGGCGAATTGTGCAGTCCTTACCATCGTAAAGGCTTACGATCCTTGCTGGAATATCTATTGACCTGAGCATTGCTGTCGTGAGTATCTGTGCCTCTTTTGGACTTATTGACTCCATTCTCAGGAGTTCCTTCGGGGTTAGGGTTGTTGTGTTGCCTGTGAAGTTATACACTGCCCTAATCCACTTGTATATCTCAAGTGCCGCCTGATACTCGGAGCTTGCGTTTCCTATTATCGTCAGTGTGGCCGGTTTGAAGGCGGTGGTGTTGAAGGCAGAGCTCGAGTTGTATTTCTCCTCCCAGTATCTGTCAACTACATGAGTGTAGGTTAGCCAGACGTAGTTTTCGCCGTAGGCCCTCTTCAGGTCTTCAGTATTTGCGTTCCACGGTTGCCATATAACGGTAATTCTAAAGCTCTTGGCAATGCTCTTTTCTGCAGTCCCGATGCGATACTTGAGGAGAATTGATACAAACCCATCGCGATATGCATAGGGCGCTCTAAAGGTGTACCTTAAGGTAACGTTCTGATTGGCAGGGATAATCTTCGGGGGAGTGGCGACTCCGGTAATGTTCATTCCCGGCAGGGGAATAAAGCTTATGTTCAGAACTTCGATGTCTTCACTATATTCGTTTGTTATTCTCACGGTTACGGGTATCTCTTTTCCACCAAAGACCCTCTTGGGTGCTGTTACATTTAGAAACAGCTTTATGGGGACGTTTTCTTCGTTTGAGACAGTTATCCTGAAGTGACCGTAAAAGCCAGTCCACGTTCTCTTGAGTTCATCTCTGAGCTCCAGTGAGACCTGAAATGTGTATATCCCAGGCTTTGAGGGAGCCCTGATTATCCAGACGAGCTGAGTCGATTGACCAACCTTCAGAATAGACGGAAACCTCGGTTCTTGGACTATTTGAAAGTTAGGATTGCTGATAATTAGGGTCGCTCCCACCAGTCCGACCTTTCCAGTGTTGTTGACGGTTACTATTATGTGGAACGTTCCCCCGGGTGGTACAACCGTTTTGTCTATCGAAAATGTAACCTTTGCCGGTGGCTTTACGAGGCAACCCGATGCGAAGACCATAAACGCCAGTGCCAGAAGGACGGCGGTTTTTCTCACCTTCATCTCCAAACCCTTTAAAGTATACCTGGTTAATTAAACTTTGGGTGGTGGCGATGATAACGCTCACGACGGACTTCGGACTTAAGGGTCCTTACGTTGGGGAGATGAAGGTCGCGATGCTCAGGGTGAACCCGGAGGCGAAGCTCGTTGATGTGACCCACGCCGTAACGAGGCACTCAATAATTGAGGGCTCATTCGTCATGGAACAGGTGGTCAAGTACTCCCCTCCCGGAACCGTTCACGTTGGAGTTATAGACCCGGGCGTTGGAACCGAGAGGAGGGCGGTAGTCATAGAGGGCGACCAGTGGCTCGTCGTCCCGGACAACGGGTTGGCCACTCTTCCGATGAAGCACATAAATCCCAGAAGGGCTTGGGAGATAGACCTCAAAAGGATTAAACGCTTCACAGGGTGGAGGATAAGCTCGACCTTCCATGGCAGGGACGTCTTTGGACCCGCTGGGGCGCTAATCGAGAAGGGAGTTTCCCCGGAGGAGTTCGCCGAGGAGATTCCTCTCACTTCCCTCGTTAAACTCGATTTGGAGCCGAGAAGGGAAGGTGACCTCTGGCTACTCGGGGTAATCTACGTTGACGACTTCGGGAACGTTATCCTGAACCTTGAAAACTACGAAAGGCCGAAAGCCGTTGAGCTTCCGGATTTGGGCCTCAGAATTCCATATCTCGATACCTACGGTCAGGTTAAACCCGGAGAGCTTTTGGCCTTGCCCGGAAGCCACGACTACCTTGAGATAGCGGTGAACCAGGGTTCTGCATCTGAGAGGCTCGGGCTGAAGGTCGGGGACGAGGTCAGGGTTAGGCTTGTTCAAAAATCTGAAGGGGGTGAAACCGATGGTTAAGCGCGCCCTATTCGTCGGTCGTTTCCAGCCGGTTCACAACGGCCACATCAAGGCCCTTGAGTTTGTCTTTTCCCAGGCTGAGGAAGTTATCATCGGCATCGGAAGTGCTCAGGCGAGCCATACCCTGAAAAATCCCTTCACGACAAGCGAAAGAATGGAGATGCTGATAAGGGCTCTGGACGAGGCAGGTGTAAAGAAGCGCTACTACCTGATTCCCCTCCCGGACATTAACTTCAACGCCATCTGGGCGACCTACGTGGTCAGCATGGTTCCACGGTTTGACGTGGTCTTCACCGGTAACTCTCTGGTTGCCCAGCTCTTCCGCGAGAAGGGCTACGATGTGATAGTTCAGCCCATGTTCAGGAAGGACATTCTTTCGGCAACAGAAATAAGGCGGCGCATGATTGAAGGTGAACCCTGGGAGGAGCTTGTGCCAAAGAGCGTCGCTGAGTTCATAAGGGAAATCCACGGCGTGGAAAGAATTCAGATGCTCGCGACGAACCTTGAGAAGAACGAGAAGGAGCTTCAGGCCCCAATAAGGATTCCGGGATTCTGATTTCTTTTCTGCTCTTATTGTCTTTTAGCTTTTTAACGCTTGGTTGCCAACTCAGATGTTTGGAAAGTTTTAAATCCTGACGAGTTCAGGTTTTCCACGCCACTTGTTCGGAAGGAGGTGGTTCTATTTCCTTTTCCCTTCGCTCTTTCAAATCATTGAGTCCCGTCTCATGGAGAATGATTTTAGTTAGTGTTATCATCTTCTACAGCAGGAACGTCATAACGCCGGTTCTTACCGTTTATTTCAAGGACTTTCTCGGCCTGAACTATTCGCAGGTTGGTTATCTTTACTCGCTCTATCTTCTCATCATGTTCACTACCGACGTCTTCACAGGTGGAATCGCGGACAAGTATGGAAGGAGGAAAATCCTCACCCTCGGCCTGCTTCTTTACGGCCTCAGCATGGCCCTAATTGGTGCTTCCCACGGATTCCTCGCATGTGCCGTGGCCTACGGTCTTGCCGCCCTTGGGTCTTCCCTCCTGTCGGGCACGCTTCAGGCTTGGTACTTCACGGAGATTAAAGCTCAGAACTTAGGGAGAGAGGAGGCTAGAAAGGCCTACGGATTGCTTAGATCAATAAACAGTGCGAACTCGCTCCTGATTGGTCTCATTACTGCCATAATAGTTGCTTTCGGTGGAATGAGGAGTGTTTTCTACGTTGCGGCCATCTTAAATTTCTTTGGGGCATTTCTTGCAATTCTCCTCCTCAACGAGAACTGGGGAACTAGAGAAAAGGGCGTCTTGGCGATAGTCAGGGAGGGAATTTCGTTGGTCCTCAGAAGTCCAATTCTGCGCTATCTCTTCATTGCAGACATGCTCTTCACTCTTCCTCACTTGCATTTTCTATACGTGTGGCAACTGTATTTTACCGGCGTTCTCAGCCTCAAGGTGGAAACTCTTGGCCCGCTCTACTCCCTAAAATCTGCGATGGGAATCTTGGCAGGGTTCCTGATCCTCTGGATTGGAATTGGAAAAAAAGAGAAGTCGCACGCTTTGCTTTTTAAGATTTCAATTTCCCTAATGCTACTCTCTTATCTTCTATTCGCTGGCGTGAGCGCTGAAATTGTCGGAGTTCTGGCACTGGCTTTCTACTCCCTTGGGGAGGCTGTTTATTTCACCGGATACACTCTCTTAATCAACGAAGCCGTTCCCAACGAGTACCGCAGTACGATAATTTCGACGAGAATGAGCATTTCCGCCTCCGTTGGTGCCGTATTCTACGCCCTGATTGGCAGGCTGGTGGACTTTTCTGGACTCGCCGGAAGTTTTGTCCTCATGATCCCTGTGTTCGTTCTCCTTGCTCTCGTTTACGTGAAGGTTTTTGGTATGGTGGAATCCAGCGCGTTCTCGCATCTATAAAACTTCAGTTTCTCAACCTTGAGTTCCTGAAAGGCATAAATACGGGAGAGACAAACCAAAAGCGTCTGAATCTGGAGGCGAGACTATGAAACTGGCCCGAGCCCAGCTCTGGGAGGAGGTCAAATTCACCGCGAAGCATATTGGGCTCAACCTTATTTCAATCCTCTGGTTAACGGCCACAGTATACTGGCTGTCTAGCTGGGTTCCAGTTTCAGGAGAAACGATTGTTGGAATAGCGAGCGTTTCACTCGCCATCGTGTTCTCGCTCTTCTTCAGCGGGGCAGTCTTTAGAGAGAAGCTCTTGGGCATTCATGAACTCCTCCTCTCGCTCCCGTTTCCTCCCGCGCGCCTTCTACTCCTCAAAACGATGGCCGGGTTCATAATAGAGGTCGCCGGAATACTTATAGGAATTCTAGCCGGATTTTTTCTGGCCCATTACAGCGGGGCTAGTATTCCTTTAACGCTTATGTTCCTCGGCCTGCTGATTTCAATTCCCCTGCTCCTCACGTTCACCTTTTTTGTGATTCTGACAACGCTCCTCATTCATTCGGGGTGGTTCAACGCAGTCAAAGTCAGGATAGGATTCGTCGCCTTTATTGTTCCCTTCTACGTCCAGAAGTACTTTGGAAACGTTCTGTCTCTAAAGCTCGCTCTCCTAATTTCTTTAGTCCTCTCTGTTGGGGTTTTGATTCCATCGCTTCTAATCTTAAGATTCCTCGGCGACCGGCTCGCCGAGAGAATACTGCTCGTCTGAGGTGGTCGTATGATAGTCCTTGAGGACGTGAGAAAGACCATTAACGGAAGGGAAGTCCTTAGGGGGATAAGCTTGACCGTAAAACCGGGCGAGATTCACGCCTACCTCGGCCACAACGGGGCGGGCAAAACAACTACGTTCCGGCTTATCCTCGGCCTTCTCGTGCCCGACTCGGGGAGGGTTGAAGTTCTTGGCCTTAGCCCTCTCAGGAATCCCGAGATAAGGGCGAGGATTGGCTATCTCCCGGAGTATGACCTCCTCTACCCGAACCTTTCGGTATGGGACAATCTAAGGCGCTACGCCCTGCTGAAGGGGGTTTTCGATGAAAGGGAGCTTAGAGACCTTCTGGAATTTTTTGAACTTGAGGAATACTCCAAAAAGAAGGTTTCCACCCTTTCAAGTGGAACTCAAAGGCGGGTTGCGATGGCGAGAACCTTTCTCGGAAGTCCCGAGGTTTTAATTCTGGACGAGCCGACGAAGGGCCTCGACCCGGAGTGGAGGCTGAGGTTCAAGCGCTTTCTCAAAGACTACGCGAGGAAAAACAACGCTTCCGTTCTCTTTTCGACTCACATACTCGGCGACGTTGATGAGGTCTGCAGGAAGGTTACCATAATAAGGAAGGGGCAAGTGCTGTTTTCAGGGACCCTTGATGAGTTTAGAAAGAGCGTTCCGGCGAAGGGAGTTCTAGTTAAAGTTGGGGAACTGGAAAAGGCTCTGGCTGTTCTTGAGAAGGGTGGTTACACATTAAAGCTCTCCAAGGGTTACATACTCGTCGAAAACGCCGAACCCTCCGAGGTTAACGAACTTCTGGTCGGAGAGGGAGTAGCCGTTGAGGAGATAAAGCGCAACGAGCTGTCGCTGGAGGAGGTGTATTCGATGATTTATGATAATTAACGTGTTTCTATTTCACGACTTTCCTTGCCTCTTCCTCTACAAAACTTTCTATTTCCTCAAGAAACTTAGTATAGCTTATAAAATCCAAACCATACTTAGAAAATATTTCATACTTTTTTACATGTTTATCGTTTACGACAAGAAGGGACTCCGTCAGGAGTGCTGATGCCACGACTATTAAATCTGAAAAGTTTGGAGCAATGCCTTTTTGCACAAGGGCACCGCCTAGTTCTGCCATTTTTTTCATGAGATCATCTGATGTCTCTACTATGTTAAAAACTTCCCTGAGTATCTTTAGTTCTTCTTCAATATCTTTCCCTAGTGCAATTTTTGTTATAAGATACGAGCTTACAGCAGGAACTGGTAAGTACACTTGGAATTCTGCTAAAATAAACTCTAGTATCTCTTTGTTTTGCTTTCGCGTTAGTTTTAGGAAAGATATGGGGTCGAGTGCTATTTTCTCTGGGAGCATTCTCAAACTAAACCCTCCCCCACAATTACTCTGAGTCTTCAAGTAGTGATATTATCATGTCGGCTTTGTCATCGTCGACAACGATCTTCTCAGCCTTTAAGTCAAGTTCAACCGAATGCCAAACCTCTATGAGTTTTTTCAAAACTTCTGTGTATGATTTCGCATCAAGCTTGGCTTTGAGCTGTTTTATAGCTTTCCAAGTTTCCTCGTCAACGGCTATGGTTTTCATTGTTATCCCCCCTGCCCAACTTTAAACTCTTCGGCAAGTCCTTTTGTTGTTTCCCCGAATATTATCTTTTTGAAAATTTCCACACTTCTCTTTCTCGGTTTTCTTTCTTTTGTTATTAAGTTTACCTCATAAAGGCCAAAACGCATTCTGAATCCAAGGGGCCACTCGTAGTTGTCCGTTAAGGCCCAGTGGAGATATCCTTTGACTTCATGTCCTTCCTCAAGGGCCTTTTCAACCATGGCTAGGTGAGAGGCAATATAATATGGTCTCAACACGTCCTTGGAGTCAGCTACCCCGTTTTCAGTGATGTAGAGTGGAAGTCCATATCTCTCGGCCTCAACAATGGAATCGTATATTCCTTCGGGATAGATTTCCCATCCTATATCGCTTACGGGCCTTCCGGATTTAGAGGACATGCCCGGTCTACATGCATATCCGTACCCAGGAACTCCTTTGAAGGAGATTAAAGGGAGCATTGGAAATTTTGGATCTTGCCATTTAACGACTTCCCTCGTGTAGTAGTTTATTCCAATCCAGTCGTTGCCCTTTAAGTACGGCAATTTAACAAAGGTTTCCCCATCGAATTCTATGTTCAGTTTTCCCCAGGTTATTGCTTCTAGGAAGAGTCTACTGTGAAAGAAGTTATCGTTCTCTGCTGCTTCAACGTCTTTTTTATCTTTGGGATTTTCTGGATATGCAACTCCAATATTGTTGTATATTATACCAACATCGGCTTTTTCTTTTGAATCTTTGTCGGCTTTTTTCCTGTCGAATTTTTTTATCATTTTATACCCTAGGACATGAGCATTAATCATGTTCAGTATCGCTAGCTTAACAGCTTCTGGGTTCATAACCCCTGGGGGAAAACCGGAATATGGTGCAAGATAACCCAACTCAACGACAACCATCGGCTCGTTGAAGGTGCTCCACATATCAACTATATCTCCAAATTTATACGCTATATATGCAGCAAATTTTGCAAACTCGATTACAGATCTTTTATTTACCCACCCATTTCTATTGTTTGTCAATGCCTTTTCTCTTGCAGTTATTGGGTCATGAAGCCAATAGGGCAATGTAAAATGATTAAGGTTTACAATGACTTTAAACCCTTTTTCTCGGAGGCTTGTAATGACTTTTCTGTAGTAGAAAACTTCCCTCTGGTTTGCAATTTCATCAAGTTCTCTTAGAGTTTCTTTACTTATTTTAATGTCCTTTATCAAATCATAGGAGGTGTCCATGGAGTATTCGGTATCAATGTGTGTAGTTGGCCAGGGAAATATCCTGCTCCATTCGATCCCTATTCGATAAGTGTTGAGACCCATGTTTTTTGCAATCTCATGGTCAGTTTCATAGAGTTCATAATTATTGATACCCTCTTCTGGTAGATCACCACTAACGAGCCCCTTTTCAATGTTTATCTTGTCTCTAACCCAGTGCCACCAGTCAGTATTAGCGTCTATATGCCTTCTATATTTGTCTCCCATCTCAAACTGAAATCCAGATTGAGAAACACCCCAATAAAAGTCTTCTGGAAACATGAAGTCTACCTCCGGACGTTTTCACATGTTATAAAAATGATCCAATCTTTATAAATATTTCTTAACTTTATAAAAATTGGGTCCTTGATTATAAAATATAGCAAAACTTATAAATAATGTTACCTGATTATATTACGCTGATGCACATCTTGGAGGTGCAACGTATGAAAAAACCACTAGTGGCCATAATTGTTGTGATGTTTGCTTTAAGCATTTTTGGCCAACCCCATGAAGTTGTTGCACAAACCCAGCTTCCACGCGATGAAACACTTTACGTTGGGGGAGGTTTATGGAGTCAACCAAATAACTTTAATCCAACTGTAAGCTGGGCAGCTGTAACGGGAACTATAGGTTTGATCTACGAAACGCTTTTCCTATACGATCCACTCAAGGATCAGCTTGAACCGTGGCTTGCCGAAAGCGGTAAGTGGATATCCAATAACACCTATCGGGTAGTCCTTAAGAAAGGACTAACTTGGCAAGATGGGAAGCCTTTAACAGCGGAAGATGTAAAATTTACCTTTGACTATGCTAAAGAGCACAAAGGTCTTAGTTATTCTTCCATATGGGGATGGCTGAAGGAGGTAAAAGTCGTTGATAATAGAACAGTAGATTTCATTTTTAGCGAGCCCCACTATGAGGAGTGGAAGTATTGGATTTATAATGTTGCAATTATTCCTGAGCACATCTGGAAGAACATTGACAAACCAGAAAGCTTTGCAAATACTGAAAATCCTATTGGATCAGGTATGTACAAGCTCTATAAGACTGATCAGATGAGATTTATCTTAGTAAGAAATGACAACTGGTGGGGAATAAAGTACTATGGAAAGCCCGCTCCAAAATACATAGTGTATGTTATAGTCTATAGCAACAACCTTGCTCTCTCAATGCTCGTCAAGGGTGACCTTGACTGGAGTAACTTCTTTATTCCGGGAATCCCTGATGTAAAGTCTAAGTATGGGATAGTGACATGGTTTGATAAACCTCCGTACCACCTCCCAATAAACACTGCATTTCTGTTCCTGAACAACCAGAAAACCCCACTTAACAACCCAGAGTTTAGGCGTGCCATTGCATATGCAATAAACCCCGAGGAAATAGCGGCAAGGGCTTCACAGAATCAAGTCAAACCTGCTAACCCCACAGGTCTTCTGATAGACTACCCTGTCTTTAAGAAGATATACTATCCTGAAGCTGTTAAGGAGTATGGGTTCAGTTACAATCCTGAAGAAGCCAAGAAGATACTTGACAAGCTGGGATACAAGGACATAAACGGCGACGGCTACAGAGAAACTCCTGACGGAAAACCTCTTAGGTTCACTATTGAAGTTCCCTACGGGTGGACGGACTGGATGGAAATGGCCAGAATCATAAGCGAGAACCTACAAATGGTAGGCATTAGAGTTGATCCGAAGTTCCCAGATTATGGTAAGTATTGGGACGATATAACGAAAGGTGAATTTGACATGGCCATAAACAACTTTGGAAGCCAAGTGTACGCTACACCCTGGCAGTGGTTCAATTGGGTTCTTGATCCAAACGTTGCTCCAATTGGAAAGGCAACATACTCTGGAAACTGGGGTCGTTACAAAAATGAACGCGTCACTGAGCTTTTGAGACTTATAAATACCGAACGTGATGAGAACAAGAAGATCCAATATTATCACGAGCTACAGGTAATATTCCTCAAGGACCTGCCGTACATACCTCTTATTTATAACGGTGCATGGTTTGAGGCTAGTCCTCAGTACTGGACCAACTGGCCTACCGAGCATAACCCATACGCGTTGCCAATAACTTGGCAGAACTACTGGCAGATGGGTGGTCTTAAGGTACTCCTCAACATAAAGCCCGCCACGAGTACTTCGACATCATCTACTCCCGCAACTTCATCTCAGTCTCCTGTACCTTCGACTTCAGCGTCATCTTCATCTACCACGACACAACCAACTTCAACGACGAGCACTGGCGGTACCAAAATCTGTGGACCAGCCTTACTTGTTGGACTTGCCATTGTGCCATTGCTCCTGAGAAAACGCAGAAAATGACTTTCTTTTTCCTCCTTTTTGATATCCTGGAGGGGACATGATGTCCGGAATAAAGAGATATCTCCTTAGGAAGACAATCATATACATACTTACGTTTTTCTTTGCGGTTACAATAGACTTTATAATCCCCAGAGCCATGCCAGGAGATCCAATAGCTGTTCTTCTCTCAAGGTTTGCCACACTCCCCGAGGCAGCAAAGTATCTTCACAGTTATTTCATGCAGGCATTTGGATTAAACAAACCCCTATGGGAACAATATCTCTCTTTCTGGAACGCTGTCCTCCATGGGGATCTTGGTGTGAGCATATACTACTATCCCAAGCCTGTTGCTGAAATCTTAAAGGAGGCCCTTCCATATGATATTGCCCTTCTCTTCCCGGCTCTTGTAGCGAGTTGGTTCGTTGGTAACTGGTTAGGAGCTCTTGCCGGTAAAAATAGGAAACTCGATACTTATTTAATGCCTGTATTCTATTTTCTTCAGGCCTCACCTTACTTCTGGCTTGCTATATTACTTTCGTATGTGTTCACTTTCAAGCTTGGATGGTTCCCAATTTCGGGAGCTTACAGTTATGGAATAATTCCCTCCTTAAGCTGGGAATTTATAAAAGACTATCTCTATCACTGGATTCTACCCTTTTTGAGTCTTTTCATGGTTCAACTCGGGGGATGGGCCATAGGAATGCGTAACATGATAATATATGAAATTGAGGCTGACTATGTAAGGTATCTTGAAGCACTGGGCGCAAGTGAAAAAACCCTGATGAAACATGCCTTTAAGAACGCAATGCTTCCTCAGGTTACAGGCCTGGCAATTCAACTTGGTCTTCTTGTTGCTGGAAACGTTACTGTTCAGATTGTATTTTCGTACCCTGGAATTGGATACGTTCTTATGCAGGGCATTATGAATCAGGACTACTTCTTAATTCAAGGAGCGTTTTTAGTAATAATTCTCACGGTTCTTGTTGCGAACTTTGTAATAGATCTTCTCTATGCCCTTATAGATCCAAGGGTAAGAACAAGCTATACGGAGGAGGGAACCTGAATGTCCATGCGAGAGACATTCAGAATAGCTCTGAAGAACCCCAAATTCAAGATTGGGATTACAATAGTCTTCATAATGGCTCTGATAGCACTCGTTGGACCTCTCTTAACCCCTTTTGACAACATGGGATACTATCCTATAAAGTTTGGAAACACAACGTTTTCGAAGCCGACAACACCCTCACTACCCCCAATGTCAAAGGACGTCGTTTATGGTCCGGAGGGTATAGTTAACGTCACGCACTACCTAGGTACTGATAGCTTTGGAAGAGATATATATGCCCAGTTAACATATGGAATGAGATCCTCTTTTCTAGTCGGTATTACTGCGGGTGGTCTTGCTACTATTTTGGGATTGCTGATAGGTTTTATAGCCGGCTACAAAGGTGGTTGGACAGATGAAATTCTCATGATGATTACGAACATAATGCTTGTAATACCAACAATGGCACTCCTCATCATAATAGCGGCTTATCTTCCTTACCGTGGAGTCGCTATCGAGAGTATAATAATAGGTCTAACTGCATGGCCTTGGACAGCAAGAGCTGTGAGAGCTCAGACACTTTCTTTAAAAAACCGAGAATTCGTTCATCTTGCCCGACTCTCAGGGCTTAGTGATTTTAAAATAATTTTCACTCAGATAATGCCCAATATTATTTCCTATGTCTTTATGGTTTTCATTCTTCAATTCGGTGGCGCTATTCTTGCTGCCGTTGGTCTAGACTTCATAGGGCTTGGACCTACCAAGGGTATGTCTCTTGGGATAATGCTTCAGCAGGCTGTTCTCTGGAATGCAATAACCCTTGGCTACTGGTGGTGGGCTATTCCTCCAGGGCTTGTAATTGCGATCTTAATAACAGGCCTTTATTTCATAAACACTGGACTCGATGAAGTCTTTAATCCGCGTCTTAGGAGGGAATGATATGGCAATGCTCACCGTTGAAGATCTAAAAATTTACTACTCAACACCCATTGGTCATGTAAAAGCCGTTGATGGAGTATCATTCGAAGTTAAAAAAGGGGAGGTCTTTGGGATAGCCGGTGAAAGCGGTTGTGGTAAATCAACACTCGTTCATTCGCTAATTCTCAGAAAACCTCCTATGATCCATATAGGAGGAAAGGCTCTATTCAAAGGGCGGGATTTAATGACTATGGACCTAAAAGAATCCAAGAAAATCCGCTATACTGAACTCTCAATAATTCCCCAATATGCTATGAATGCATTAAATCCAACCAAGAAAATCCGAGACATAGTTTGGGATTTGGCAAGGGAGCATGGTTATAACAATAGGAAAGAAATAGAAAATATTCTTCGTGAGAGACTGGAGATGGTAAAGCTTTCGTCTAAAGTCGCCAACATGTATCCGGTTGAGTTGAGTGGTGGGATGAGACAGAGGGCAACAATGGTAGTCTCGACACTCTTGAACCCGGATCTTTTGATCGCTGACGAAGTAACCTCTGCCTTAGACGTTACCACTCAGAGGGTCGTAATAGAACTTCTCCATCATTTCATGGAAGAAGGGATAGTCAAGTCAATAATATTTGTTACACATGATTTGGCCCTACTAGATAAGATTGCTGACAGGATAATGATAATGTACGCTGGAAAAGTAGTTGAGATTGGTCCAACGGAGGAAGTTATCAACGAGCCGGCACATCCATACACTCAGCTCCTACTCAGTGCACTTCCTAGGCTGGGAATTCAGTATAAAAAGCAGAAGCTTAGAGGAATTCCTGGCTATCCAATAAGTCTTCTCAATCCTCCTAAGGGATGTCGCTTTTATACACGCTGTCCCCACGCCTTCGAAAAGTGTCCCCATGTTGAACCTGAACTCATAGAAGTTGGAAGAGATCATTATGCTTCCTGTCACCTTCTTGGAGGTGGAAATCAATGAAAGAACTCCTTAAGGTTGAGCATTTAACCAAAATCTTTACTTCCGGACTAATTGGAGGATTCGAAATAAGGGCCGTTGACGACGTTAGCTTCAGCATACGGGAAGGAGAGATTGTCTCTCTCGTTGGTGAGAGTGGTAGTGGGAAAACAACTGTAGGCAAACTTATTCTCCGTCTGCTCATGCCAACATCTGGAAAGCTTCTTTTTGAAGGTAGAGATGTCATTAAGATGAAGAAAAAAGAGCTTAAACAATACTACTATCGCCGAGTTCAGGCTGTTTTTCAGGATCCATTCGCGAGCTTTAATCCCCTTCATACTATCGATAAAGTGTTTGATTTTGTGTTCGATTCTTACTTTCCAGAGCTGGATAAAAATGAAAGAGACGAAATGATAGACAAGGCTCTGCTCCAGGTTGGTCTGAATCCTGATCAAATTAGAGGAAAGTTTCCCCATCAGCTAAGCGGTGGTCAGTTGCAGAGAATTCTAATCGCAAGGGCCCTTCTTTTAAAACCCAAATTGCTCATCGCAGATGAAATTGTCTCAATGCTGGATGCATCAACGAGAATTGACGTGTTGAACCTTGTAGGGGACTTCAGAGACAAGTATGGGACATCAGTTCTTTTTGTAACTCATGATTTAGCTCTGGGCTACTACATCAGCGATACCACCATTATCATGTATCGCGGAACAATAGTTGAAATGGGTAATACTGAGAAGGTTTTTCATAATCCACTTCATCCGTACACCCAAATGCTCCTTGAAAGTGTTCCCGATTTGAACGTTAAGTGGGAATTTAAAGGCATTGAACCAGAAAAAGAAGAAGAGTCTGTTTATTCTATCCATGGATGCAGGTATGCTCCTCGCTGTCATAGGGCAACTGAGAAATGTTTTAGAGTTCGGCCTGAGCTCCGTGAAGTTGAAAAGCATCACTGGGTTGCATGTCATCTCTATGAGTGACACTTTGTTTCTTAGCTTTCCGCAATTCTATTTCTTGTCTGAGCTTCCAATTATTCGATAATCATAAAGAATGTGAGAGTTTACTTAGTACACTAACGAGAGACCCGAAAAGCTGAGAAGCAAGGTGTAACATAGTGCCATATCTAGTTGCTAGAAAATGTAATCAATACTCAGAAAAGAGCTGAGAGTGCACGTTACAAACACGTAATCTCAGAGGAATAGTAATTTCCCCAAACAAAACAGGTATTCCCATAAATAAAAATTCATTATCCAGTAGGTATCTGGACCTTTTTGCTGGCTTTCGTAATGGTTTCCATTTACTTCTTGCTTACAGGAGAGTGTTGATAAACAATGGCTCCTTTTGAGAGGAATATGAACATTAACCCGGCTATTATAAAGAAGGCAAAGCTAACTGCATAGGGTAGCGTCGCGTGAAGGCTCGCCAGTGCTCCAGCAATGAAAGGCGCGAAGAGTCCTATGACCTTCCTGTAGCTTGATATCGCTGAGTGGAACTCGCTGGCCTTCTCCTTCGGAATCAGCTTGAACATCCATGAACGGTAGAAGGGGAACCAGAAAGTGTTACCGAAGTCGCCGAGCGCATAGACTGCGAGAACTATCCAGAGGGGAGGTGCTAGAGCCATGATTAAAGCGTAGATAGCGTTTAGAAGCATGCCGAAGGCTATTGCATTAAACCCTTTCTCCTTTGGAACGCGCTCGCTGGCGTAGGTGCCGATGATTGAGGCAATACTGCTCGCTACTGCCACGAGAGTTACCTCGAACACAGTTTTGTGAAGCACGAATATGACGTAGTTGATTAGAACTATCTCGGGGGCTAACTCCCAGGCGAGCGTGAGCAAAGCCTCGAACGCCAGGAGAACCTTAAACTCGCCGACCCTGAAAGTGAAGCCCTTGGGCGTTATCCTCTCTTCTCTGCCAACTGAGGGCAAGAAGCGCCAGATGTATGTCACGGTTACCGCTGAAAAGAGCCCGAAGAGAATAAAGGCCCAGCGGTAGCTCCCGGGGCCGGGGTAAACGTAGCCGAGAATGTAACCCATGATGGGAAAAGTGAGAAGCCTTGAAATTTCCGGCAGGCGGAGATGCCAGGCGAAAATTTCCTCGTACCAGATAGATTATCTGCTCGTAGGTCCGGTAGAGCGAGTAGAGCATCGTCGAGAGCTTTTCTATTGTTCTCCCTGTGAAAAGCAGAACCGGAGCTACGGTCCCCTTTGCTAGGCCATACAGAATGTAGGTGACCCCATCGAGGACGTCAATCGCGATGAGGCCCTTCTTTATGTCCCACTGATTAAAGAGCCTGCCGAAGAGATAAGTCAGGGGGATTGAGATGACGTTGACCGCTGTGAAGAACGCTCCAACTTCGAGAATGGAATAGCCGGTCTCCATGAGGTAGAGGGGGAAGAGTATCCAGACTATCAGGCCCGGCGCTATCAGAGTGTGGTAGAGCATGTAGGCCTTTGCTTCCCTTGGAATCTCGCTCCAGCGCATGGAAAGATGTGAAAACATGTGCATTTAACATTTGCGAAGGCACTTCACATAAATCAGTGCCTCCTCGCCCCACTCCGGATAGGGGTCAATCAACGCCACCCTAACAAAGCCCCTCCGCTCGTAGAACCGCCTCGTCTTGTCGTAGGGTTTATACGAGAGGTCGCCCGAGGTCTTGACGATCAGAACTTCAAAGTTAGCTTTGGCCCACATCTCGACGAAGCGCAACAGCCCAGTCCCGATGCCTCTCCCTCTAAACTCCCTCCTGACGGCCATCCAGAGGATTTCGAGGGCCTTATCTTTGATAGGCTTGACTGTTATAAAGGCGAGAACTTGGTCTTTCTCAACAGCTATGAACGTCGTTTCACTTTTAAGGTCGCGTTCCATAGCTTTAATGCCGGCATCGTTGAACCAATCTGGTAAGGTTCTAGCTATCTCAAGGCAGGCTCGCCTTTCGGATTCAGTCTCAAGGGGTTTAATTCTCAATTTCTTTCCCTCAACTCTTGCTTACTAGTTCTTGGCTTTTATATCTGATTTTTCGTACCTCATAATTAAGATTGTTTTTGGCTCCTTGTCTTAATTACGCTGACATATAGTTGAACTTATTTTCATGAAATTTTTCTGACATTAAAACTTTCTAATTGACATGACTAATTTTTACTCGATAAAACAAAATTCTAAATATAGCTATTTAAACTCCAAAATCTTATTTTATATTGGTGATCCCGATGAAGAGGGCACTGGCATTCCTCCTCATATTGCTGGTGGTTCCCTTTGTCGGTGCTGTGAGGTGGGGAGTTGTCTACAACATCAAGGGCTCAACTTACATTCAAGCAGGGTCACCTATGTTTTTTGGAAACACCCTGTACCAAGCTGGCCTATATGAAATTAATTATACCAAGAATTCCTTTTACGTCCTTGGACTTGACCCTGAAACGGGCAAGCTCAAATTTGGAGAAGAGCTTGCGTTTAGTTACAACGGAACTAGGATATGGGGTAAAAGTTTTAGTGGAGGTTCTCCTGCTATCCTAAGAAAACTTCCCAATGGTGACATACTCCTGCTGTTTGCAGCTAAACGTCCTAATTCCATGTCCGCAATAATTGTTGCTGAACTGAGAAAAAATGGAAGTGTTGCATGGGCAAAATATTATCTTCTGTATGGTAGTTTTAACAATAAAGTTGTTGCTAGAGAGCTTATTCCTATAGATGCCGTTGTCTCAGATGGGGAAATATACCTCCTCGCTGAGACTATTGAGTGGTCTAAGCCTCAGCTAGTTCTTCTAAAGTTATCTCAAACTGGGGATGTGATTTGGATCCGCTCTTACGTTGATTCATATGCAGGACTCAGACCCAAGGGGCTTGCAATAGGACCCGATGGAAACATACTAGCCCTCGTAGGCTCTCTGAATCCGATTCTCCTTTGGTTTACCAAGAATGGAGAGATTATCAAGTCCGTTGCGTTAGACTTTGGAACACCTGCAGGAGTAGTTGGACCCTTTGTTCATGGAGATGAAATATACATCGCAGGTCACGTCAAAGAAAATGGCTATTTCATACCGTTTATAATGGCTATTGACAAGACAGGAAATGTTCTTTGGGCTGAGAAGTTTCCCGACGCTGGCTATGACTTTGTTTCGGTCAAATTTGGAGATAAGATATATATTCTTGGAAAGGCTGTCTCAGCTTTTCAGAAATCCAATTACAATCGGCGTGTCTGGATTCTCAGCTTGGACAGAAAAGGAAAACCTGTATGGAACATTCTAACTGGAGACTCTGCGATGATTATGGATGAATATGGGGGAATGACGATTAACGATGCACTCTACGTTGTTTACTATCGGAATTTCATCATGGCAAGAGGACTTGTGTTCATGAGTGTTGGAAAGGATGGTTCAGTTCCCTGCTCTCATTTATCTCCAGAAATTAAACCCACTTCCTTAACCGTTACAATTAAGCAGGCTTCTCTTCCAAAAACTGAAGACCTCACCGTTAAAGTCCTTCAAGTAAGTGCAGATGTTAACAAGCTCGATATCTCCTCCTCAAGTCTCTGTCCGGGTTCAAGTCCAGCCTCAACGTCATCTCCACGTCCAACATCCTCGAGCTCTTCCTCTACGTCTTCTTCATATCCACCCATAATACAGCCCTCCCAGACTCATACAACCAAATCCAGTTCTTCACCTATTCAGAGCTCCAGTACACATTACAGCTCGACCAGAGAAATAACTTCGAGTTCTACATCTAAGAAAAGCACGTGTGGACCAGGTCTTTTGATTATCTTACCTTTGATTTTGCTATTAAAAAGAAGAAGTCTCTAATTTCTCTTTGATTCTCAAATTTTAGATTTTTGTTTCTTGCATTGAAAACGAAGAACTTAACTCTTGATATAGAGGCTCGTCCTTTCCGCTATTGAGATACTCTCGCAGTTGAGGAAATTGTGGCGAACTCAAGGGGCTCAAGGAGATGAGCTTCTCGCCGACTCTGGTATAAATTCGTGGGGGCTTCCTTCCGTATTCCCTGGCCCCTGTAGTCTGGGTGAACCCTCAGGCCTTTAGGCCAACAACATTTCCGGATAAAAGCGTGAGCTTCGCCGTGCCGATGACCTTTCCATCGAGTTCCAGCACGTAGAAGTTGTCGCCGAGCCACTCATCAAAGACCCCCGCCAGGTAGTCCTCGCCATCCCACGTCAGTTTCGCTATCTCCTCGATGAAGGGCCTGTCCTCGGGCTTGGCCTCGCGGATGAGAGGTTCCATGGTATCACTGGTAAGTCTTCGATAGTGGAATTCTATACTTTCGTCTCCCTTAGGAGTTCTTCAAAGAGGAGGGAAGCAGTCAGCGCAAGGGAAAACGCCACAATCGCTAAAACATAGATTTTACTGCTCTTCTCAATCGTCCACGCAAAGGTTAACTGCGAGATGGGAATCACCAGCGTCGCGAGGGCATCAAAGATGCCCCTCACAGTTCCAAGGCTTTCGAGAGGAACGACCTTCTGCATCAGGCTGTCGAAGGAGACGTTGAGAAGTTCACCGCCGAAGCCCACCAAGAGAACCGCAGGGAAGAGGGCCACCACGGCGGGTAAGCCAGCGAGGAGCAGAGCCACGCTCTGGAGGATCATCCCGGTGATAAGCGGCCGTTTTAGCCCGACTCCTCTCCTGCTTGCAAGATACGTTAGCCCGGCCACCGCCACAAGGCTTCCAGCCGTCGTGAGGGACTGGAGAATGCCATAGATGACTTCGCCTTCCTCGAGGGTTCTCAGCGAGGCGAAGACAAAAATCCTGAATGAGCCAAGGGCGAAGTTGAAGAGCAATACTGAAACTAAAACCCCGAGAACTAGTTTTCTGCTGAAGACAGAAGGCCTGTAAGTTGCCTTAATCTCACCTGTACGCTCCGATGTAAGCTCAATGCCGAGGTAAGGGAGCAGGCTCACGGCTCCAATGAGGAGGAGAACCGCATCGAGGAGCATCGCTTTAATCCCGAAGCGGTACGCCAGAAAACCCGCAACTGGAAAGGCCACCAACGAGACCGCGTTTCCGACGGTTGCCAGCGTCGCGTTCAGCCTTTGAAGCTCACTTTCCTCAAAGGTCATGGTCGCTATCAGAGAGAGGCCGTAGTAGCGGTGGAGTATGTCGAGGGCCGAGATGCCCGAAACGAGGAGGTAGAATGCCCAGACGTTTGATGACAGAGGAACTATTAAGACTGCCAGCAGCGACTGGAGGAGGAGCGCAACAAAAGCCAGTCTGACCTTCTTGGCCGTCCTGTCGAGCGTTCTCCCGAGGAGGGGAGGCAGAATAACCCACGGAAGGTGCGTGAAGAGCGCAAAACCGCCTATGCTCACAAGCGAGCCTGTACTCTGAAGGAGGCTCCATGGCAGGGCAACGCTCTCGATGGAATCGCCAGCGATCCTGAATGCAGAGGTGAGGGTATAAACGTTGTAGAGGCGGCGGTTCATGGCGAAAAGTTGGGCGGGGGATTAAAAAGTCTAACTTTGTTCTCCAAACTTTCAACCGATTATAAATAGGTGGAGCGCGAAGTTGTAACGGTGGTGGGAATGGAGAAGGTTGAGGAGCTTGCTGAGGCTCTTAAAGCCGTTGAGGACGAGCTGAACCTAGCCAAGAGGGTTTACCTGGCTTTTCCCTTCATCTTCTGGGGGGCCGTGTTGCCGATGCTCTACCTTCTGAGCAATGTCCTTTCATGGACTTCAGAATGGTTCCAAGGTTCATTCGGCGGCAATGGGGGAATGATACTCTCTACCCTTGCAATAATCTGGTTCTTTACAGAGGAAAAACGCATATTCAAAAAAATCGAGGCCCTTGAGAGGATACTGGGTGTTCCTTCGAGAAAAAGCCGAAGGTACATGCTCTCTCAGATTGCCAGTTGGTTCCTCGCCGGAATGCTCGCCTTCGTATTTTCGCTCTCTACGCCTACTCAGTATGAGTTCAAGACGGCAGAATTCATGCTCCTTTTCGTGGGCCTCGGCGTCGGCTTCATAGTACTGTCTACTTTGTTCTTCCTTAGACGGATCGAGTGGCCGCAGGTGCTTGCCTCGCTGATTGACCTCTCTGCACTGTACCTCTTGAACCATCTAAACGGCACCATGAATCCTCAGACCTTCTCTGTCATGGTGGTCTCGGCGTCCTTTACCTTTACTGCCTTTCTCTACATAAGAAGGGCCATGAGGGAGTGAAATGAAGGCTGAGAGGCTCAGGGAGCTTGCAGATTCACCGCTTGGAAACCCCACGAGGTTGGCGATAGCCCTCTACCTCCTCTCCCGCGAGAGGACTACCTTTATCGAGCTTGCCAAGGCCTTGAAGCTCACCCCGGGAAACCTCGACTTCCACCTCAAGGCCCTCGAAAAGGCCGGAATGGTAAAAACCTACTACGGCTTCGGCAAAAGGCCGAGGAAGTTCGTTGAGCTGAGCGAAAAAGGTACAGAAGAGCTGGAGAGGGCCATGAGGATCCTCCGCGAGGTGATAAGAGGTGATTGAGTACCTCCATGCCCTCCTCCTCTGGCTTGCCGTCTTCCTGCCCTCCTCAGGTCTCGGCTCGCTCCTGGCGAAGAGGGGGAAGGTCTTGGCCGGTGCTGGAATTCAGGGGGCTTTCCTAGCCCTGTCGTTTGTCTTAATCTCGCTCCTTGGAATTCCGTTCGGCTTTGGATTAGCTTACATTCCTCAGGCAGTGGCAACTGGGTTTTCCGTTTCTCTAGCCCTAAACTTCGGGGAAAAGCTCCTCTCGGAGAAAAAGAACGGAGAGAAAGCGGAAACGCTGGAGTTTCTTCCCGATGGCTCCCTCTGGAAGGCCTTACTCCTCCTCATTTTAGCTCCCCTCGCAGAGGAAAGCCTCAACAGAGGTCTGGTTGAGGGTTATCTTTTAAGCCACGGCCAGTTCTGGGGCGCGATCCTGTTCTCGGCTCTTCTCTTTGCAATTCCTCACGTGATGGCCTTTGAAAGAGCCTCCGCGGGGGAGAAGGCCTACGTAACAGCTGGGGCTTTCGTCATGGGGCTAATCGTTGGCTACCTTTTCGCGGTCAGCGGTTCTCTCCTCACGGCCTTCGCCTTCCATTCATCGGCGAACCTTGCGGGGATTTTAATGGGAGAGTTGGGATCTGAACGGAACCGCTGACCTTTTTTAATCCTCAACCGGATCCGACTCGGAACGATTGTTGAAGGATGAAGAATTTTTAAAGGAAGCCGAGGATACCCAATGGGGTGCCTATGAGTCCCCTAACTGTCTTTATCCTAGCGTTCCTGCTCTACATAACGCACGGGCTCTACCTCGGCGGCTTTATAAGACCATTTCAGAGGCGTTTTGGAAGTGTTAAAGGCTACTGGGTGGCGATGTCAATATTCACCGTCGTTTTCGCAGTGCTCATAACCCTCCTGTGCCCGGAACTCTACTTCGTCCGCTGGAGCTTTCCAGTTGATTACTTCCTGCTCTTCCTGTCTCTGAGCATTCTTACGTTTGTTCCTGCACTTTTTGAAGTTAAGAAGTCATCAAGCCCTGAAATTAGTGATGAGGAAGTTAAATCGGTCAAAAGCATGGGCTTCAAAGATGTGGCACTCCTCCAGATAATAAGCGCCGCCCTTCCAGAAGAGCTCGTCTTCCGCTACGTCTTTTTGGGTCTTCTCTCGCTCTGGAACCCATTTGCGGGATTAATGGCCATCTCCATTTTCTTTGGACTCTCCCATAAGTTTTCCCATCCCAACAGGAACTGGAACGTGCTGATGTCAAACACGTTGGTAGGTTTCGTTCTTGGGCTTGCGTATCTATACACGAAAAGCCTTCTCGTCGTTATGGCAATACACTGGCTTTGTGACATGATTCCCTGGGCCTACATAGAGTACGAGAAAGCCAGGGAAATCATAGCCGGAGCGACCATCCTCTTAGCGGTTTTACCGCTGGTTCTCCTTCAGGACGGGCTCATCTCAATCGGTAGGTACTTAGAGTGGATTTACTCCAGCGAAGGCCTCCTCTTGGGTACCGGGGTGGCCATCGCAATGCTCGGTGTTGTCTATCTCGGTTTGAGACTTTTGAAGGGCAGGGGTAATAGTTAGCCAGCTCAATCCTTGAAACGCTCGTAAATCGGCCCGGTGTTATCCATCACTCCACACGTGCTTTCTGTGAAATCTACCCCATTTTGTCTCTCACTTAATCCAGCTGAAGCCCCCTATGCCGACGAGCTTCCCAGTTTCATTCTCAACCACGGCAAACGTCGGCATCTTGTCCCTGTTCTTCTTCAGCTCCTCATAGAACCCCGCTTCTTCCTCCGGAAGTGTGAAGTAAGCCGAGTTGAAGAGATGTTTAACGGTGCTCCTGTCGTTGAACCACTCTCAGCTTTTGCTTAAATCTTCCTTCAGGAGAACACCAAGCGAGATTTTCTCGCCTTTGAGGACGATTGGCTTCATTGGCATCACGGAGGTTGTAGGGCAGAAATATTTTAAAGATTTTTCAACAAAGCCACGCCAGTGATGTAGAATGGAGCGGTGGCTCAGGGGAGTATTCCTGACGCTGGCTTTAACCGCGATGATAGTATCGAACAAGTTCATCAACCTGGGCCAAGTTCAGAGACTCTTGGATCTCGGAGAATTAATCTTCCTAATCTTTGCCGTTTTAAGGCTCTCGGGCTACACCAGGGAGGAGCTTGGCCTTGGTGGTGACTTTAATTTCGTCAAACACATCTTGTTCCCCTTTGTTTTCTTCATGCTCCCGCTTATCGTTGTGTTGTTTCTCCCCCACAACTCCATGCCGCTCTGGAAGTTTGCCCTCTATTTCCTGAACTTTCTTATCATAGCGGGTCTCGTCGAAGAACTGCTTTTCAGGGGTCTGCTCTTCGCCTCCCTTGAGGAAAGGTTCGGCGGATGGCTTGCCCTCATTGGAAACTCTGTGATATTCTGGTTCGCTCACTTCGCCGCTGGTCTCAACGTATCCCAGCTTATCGCGGCGTTGGTGCTGTCCTCCTACCGGCTCGCCTTCAGGAGGATAGAACCCCTGATAGCGGTTCACGCGCTGTGGGATGCTGTCTTCATAGCACTGGAGCCCCGGTTTCCGGGTTCGTGAGGGCTTATAATCCTCTTCCCCCTCGTGGGAGCCATTCTCTCAATGGTGATTTACGCCTCCGGGGTTTCCTTAAAATCTGGGACCTCATGATATTATAGTCACCAGCCAAATAGATATCGGAACCTTGAGGATTATCCTTTCCTAACGGCCCGGAACATTAGGAGAACAAGGATCATCACTTAGATTTTGGGAATGCTCTCTATATTACATTAAGAGTATAGATAAAGCAGTAGCGACGGTTCATAGGATCTATGAAGTAGGTCGAAGAGGCTATCCTTTCCAAGAGCCTAATCAACTCCCACCTTTCCTCACTAGAAGAACCATTTTATATCCTCTTTCGATAGACAGAAGTCTGTTTAGTGGAAACGGAACTCTCACTGACTTCTCAACTGTAAACCCGAGTTTTTTTGTAGAGTTTTCTGGCGTTTGTGTTATTCTCTCTAACAAACAGCCTTACCTTTTCGAGACCATTTTCACATGCAAAAGCTATAGCTCTGTTGAGTAGTTTTGTTCCAATGCCCCTACCGCGATATCTGGACTCAACCGCTATGAACTCGATAAAAAGATCTCCTTTCCCAGGCATGCTCTTTATTAGTTGCCACAGCAAGAGGGACTTCAGGAACTTTATCCCCCTGTATTTTAAAACAACCGCGGGGGTTACGTTTAGGGATCTCTCCTCCTTTGATGCAATTCCCACGACACCGGCAACCTTGTCTTCAATCATTGCCACGAATATCATTTTATCGTTGAGACTCGCTTCCAAGATATTGAGAGCATCTTTTCCAAATATCCTCTCCTAAAAATAACCGGATCCACGGAATAAATCAAAGCTGAAATATCGCGCCTTTTCCCATCGGGTATGCCACGCACTATTCGAATGTCCATTCTAACACACCCCCTCTTAGATTTTGAAACTTCTTTCGATTGTGAAAGCTAGCCTACCTCTACCTCCGGAGTAACTGAGCTTATGTCTATTGACTAGTGTCCTCAACGACCATAACAGTCTTTCCCTCCTCTTCCCTAACCCCAAGCGCAAAGCTCTTACTCAAAACCTCGACCCAGCCGTGTTTCCAGAGTTCCCTCCCCCAGAGGATTTCTCCTTTCGGGTTGAGCTTTATCACTACAGCTTTTCCCTCGACTTCACCCCCAACTAAAAGGCCGTTCTCAACTGGCAGGATAGACGTTACAGCGCCGTTCGGGAGCGTTGCCTCCCAGCTCTCGCTCCAGACCCAGAGGTCGCTCCCTTTGTAACCACCCACGACTATTTTTCCACCAATTTCGGCGGCCGTTAGGGCCGTCCCATCGGCGAGCTCCCTTTCCGCCACCAGCTCCCCGTTTCCGGTGAACTCGAAGGCCTTAACCTCCCACTTCCCTTCCTTCACGCTCCCAACGAGGAAAATCCTTCCGTCGAGCTCAACGAGGCCCGAAATCACGGCATCGCTCCAAAGTCCGAGCTTCCTGAGCCAGAGGACTTCGCCATCCCCGGAGATTTTCCCCACGAAGAAACTCCTTTCCCTTCCGTTGGAGGTCTCGCCCGCTATGAAAGCACCCTCTCTATCAGGCAGAATCGAGTAAAGGGCCTCGTTGCCGAGGATTTCCAGCTTTCTCTCCCAGATTACGTTCAGACTTTTATCGAGTCTCGCGACGTAGGCCTTCCAGCCGTTTCCGCCGTTGGGCGTTGCGACACCTTCCACAGCACCGCCGATTAGGTAGTCGCCATCGAGCTTCGCCACGCTGTGACCTTCCCAGTCGTTTTCGCCTGAGAGGAACATCAGCTCTTTTATCTCTTCTTTGTCAAGCCTCGCGAGCATGATTTTGTAGTTCCTCCCGTCGTGGACGCTTCCAGCGAGCAGGTCGCCGTCGAGTGCAGTTGGAACGGTCTCAATGCCGAAGGAGTAAGTTCTCATTTGAAGTCTCCTCTGACAACTGATTCTTTGAGGAATACGGCAAAGATTTTTTTAAGATTTTTGCGAGTAGTGGTAAACAGGTGATACAAACGAGAAGAAAAAACTATGTCGAGGTCTTGGTGATTTTGCTCATTCTTGTTCTATTCATCTCTTCATACGCCCTATGGGGCTGTCAGAAAAAAGAGAAGAGCCTGCTAACTTCTGTTTACATCTATGGCTTGAAGGACGCCAGAGGACTCTCCTATGTCGGCGGAACCTTTGAGTATCTCCTCCACGAGAACGCTTCGGATGACCTCGTAGTTTTCTATGCCCGTGCATATTCTATCAGGGCCGAGCACTTCCAGGACACCTTTGGTCTTCTCCAAGCGTACAAGAATGATGAGAGATTTCAGCTTATGTTTTCGGCCATGTCGAACTATAACCTGTTTCTTCACGAAGTTAGCATTGCTAACTCAACGAGGAGAAAAACCCTCATAGAAAAGAACCTTGAAACGCTCAAGGAACTCGATAACCTCATGGAGGAGGTGACAAAATATCAGAATCCGGACGATTTGCCCCCGAAACTCGTCAAGAGGATTTTTCAGGCCTCTGAGGAGCTGGAGGTGCAGTAATGAGAGTCGCGTTAATTCCGATGCGCGTTGAAGTCGGAAACTTCGAGACAAACTGGAGGGAGTTTGAGAAACGCTTTAAGGAGGCTTTAGCCTATAGCCGGACTTCCTCGTCTTCTCAGAGTACTGTCTCACCGGCTTCGAGGAGTGGGATTTCTCCGGGGCGGGGCTTTACGATGAGATAGTGAAGCGAGTGAGCAAACTCGCCAAGGAAAGCAGCGTTTACGTCGTCTTCGGCCTTCTGGAACCATATAAAAACTGAGTTTACAACTCCGCGCTTTTAATAGGCAGAAAGGGGGTTCTCCTCAAGCATCGCAAGTTTCAGGAACCGTACAAGTTCTGCACAGGCAACACGGTTAGAACGGCTAAAACTGAGTTCGGGAAGGTCGCGGTAATCATCTGCGGCGGCCTCTACAACAAGAGAATAGCGAAGTGGGTAATGCGGAAAAGGCCAGACTACCTCTTCGTCCCAATGGATTACTCACTGGAATATGGAGAACCGAACGAGAAGGATGTTAAGGCGATGGCCGGGAGGATTAGACTTCTTGGCGTTAAGACCTTTATCGTCAACAGCTCACCGTCCGGTAATGCCAGGTTTTCGAGAGGAGACACGGTGGCCTCCTCGGGAAAAGAAGAGATGCTTGTCGTTGAGATAAATTAAAAATAAAAAACCTCAGGCATCGACGTAGGTGCTCTCAGCCCACTCGTAGGCGTCGAGGCCACTCTTTTCGGCCTCCTCCGGGACGCGAACGGGGGTTATCCTGTCGGTAATCCAAATCAGTATGTAAGTTATAACGAATGCGTAGACCGCACAGCCAACCGCCGCGACGACCTGCTTGATGAAGAACGTTGCGTTGCCGTGTATGAGCCCGTTGCTTCCGAATATCGCGGCGTTCCCGAAGATACCGAGGAGGATTATGCCCGAGAAACCGCCGATACCGTGAACGCCCCACACATCGAGGGCATCGTCCCAGCCCCTTCTGTTTTTAAAGTCCACCGCGAGGTGGCAGATTATCGCCGAGACCACTCCTACAATCATCGCCGCCTGTGGGCTTATGAATCCTGCTGTAGGCGTAACCGTTGCAAGGCCAGCTATTGAGCCCGTCATAAAGCCGATGGCGCTCCATTTTCTGTTCTTCCAGTAATCGATGAACATCCATGTAACGGCGGCAAATGCCGCGGCCTCCATGGTGTTCACAAAGGCAACGTTGGTGTCAACGTCCACCCTCAATGCCGAACCTGCGTTGAAGCCAAACCACCCGAACCACAGCAGTGCCGTTCCAATGAGAATCAGTGGCAGGCTGTGGTTGCCCTCCTTGACGTACTTCCTTGCTCCCAGGTAGGCAACGACGGCCAGGGCACCGAAGCCGGCACTCGTGTGGACAACTATTCCGCCGGCAAAGTCCTCAACGCCCCACTTCTGGAGAAAGCCTCCTCCCCAGAGCCAGTGGGCAAAGGGGAAGTAAACGAAGAACAGCCACAGGGTTGTGAACAGAATGAATGCTTTAAAACGCATTCTGTCGGCGAATGCTCCGGTCATGAGAACGGGCGTTATTATGGCGAACATTAGCTGGTAAACCATGAAGGTGTACAGGCTTATTACGTGGTTTCCGGGGTAGAGGGTTTTGGGTGTTATGTTGTTCAGGAAAAAGTAGTGGGCGTTGCCTATGATTCCCTTAACGTCTGGTCCGAATGCAAGGCTGAATCCGAAGAGCACCCATATGATGGTTGTCCATCCCGCTGAAAAGAAGTTTTGCATCATCATTGTCACGGCGTTCTTCCTGTTGACCATTCCCCCGTAGAACAAAGCCAAACCGGGGGTCATTATAAACACCAGTGCGGCCGCTATCAGCATAAAACCGTCGCTACCCGGGCTAAACATTGTTGATGCCTCCCTTCGGTTGTTTCCGAATTTTCTGTCGAAAATTCTTCGAAACTTTATGTTATACAACTTTTGGTTCAACTGCCTATATATGGCAAATTTTTTGGACTTTATGTCACAATATCCTACGAAAATTTTTCAATATGTCATGATGGGTCTTTTATCCTCCTGTTCCGGATATTGTGTAACATTATTAGAGAAATCTATGAAGGGCCCTTCATGGGTTTCTGTAATTTGAAAATATCACACATCATCTCAAAGAATTGAGAATCTAAAACAGAAAAGGTGAAAAACGTAGGGTCACCTTCCGTTCCCGTGTCCCTGACCGTTACCGCCGGTTTCCATGGGCGAGTTTATTATTGCCTCATATTCTTCCATGCTGAGGAGCTGTGGCTCGTACGTCACCCCGTAGTTTGACAGGGTCTTTACAAAGGCCCTGAGGTGGTTCCTGCTACCCATCATCAGGTTCTCGTAAACAGCGATGATGTCGAGCTTATCCGTCTGGTCTATCCTTTCCTGCAGGTCTATGATGTCGGTCTCTTCGATGAGCGCTCCCACCTTGAGGGCATCGATAACGCTCTTGCTCCCCTGCTCAACCAGCTGGTTGTAAAGGGCCTGAATGTCCGGATTAGTGAAGACACCAACTGGCTCGTCTTTCGTCGGGTCCGTGATGTTGTACTTCTCAAGGAGAAGCCTGACGGCATTGACGTGGGTTGTCTCACTGTCCGCTATGTTCTTGAATATCTGAAGTCCCCATTTTTCATAGAGCTTGATGTAGACGTCATGTGCGAGCTTTTCCTCCTCGACCATGTAGAGGAGGCCGTCTATTTCCTCCTGCGTTAACTGGCCAGCTGGAATTGAATCGATGTAACTCTTGAGGTCCGCCGTGTTTATTGTCCCGTTCTGGTTGACCGCCAGGGGCATCTGGTCGGCGTTGCTCTTTCCCTGTGTTGCTCCCGCTCCCTGGGCGCCCGTCGTTGTTCCTGTATTCGTTGTGGTGGTCGTGCCTATACACCCCGCGCCGAGGACGCTCAAAAAGAGAGCCCCGATAAGGAGCAGGCTCAAGATTCTCTTCATGTTCGTTCACCTCTCCATATGTAATCTTATTATTACATATTCAGCTTTGTTTAAAAACCTTTTGGTTTTTCTATTTTGCCTATAATATTTTAGTTTTCGAACTTTTAATCCTTGCCGGTTTTTATTATTATACTAAGTTAGACCGTCATTGGAGAAAAATCAACCATGGAATGACTTCACACATAAAACACCATGCCATCGTAGGCAACCAGAACCCTGTTTTCCCACCTCTTTCTCACGTACTCGACTAGCTCGAGGAACGGCAGGTTTTTGTGGGAGATGTGACTTAAAACTGTCCTCTCGGCCAGGGAAAGTCCCATCTCGGCGGCTTCATCAACGTTGTTGTGGTATGGGTCGCTGAAACCCGGGGGGTAAGTTGCGTCCACTATCGCGAGCCTCAGCGGTGTCCTCTCTTCCAGAAACTCCCGCGTTTCTCCTGGAAGGCCCTTTGTGTCGTAGAGCAACGCGACGCTTTTACCGTCCTCCTCGATGAGGTAGCCGAGGGTCTCAACCCCGTGGTTGAGCCTTAACGCTGTAATCCTGAGGGTATCGAGTTCAACGCTTTCAAAGGGCTTCAGGATTTTTGGCCTCAGGTTCTTGGGGTCGTTGAGGATTAGCGCGTCGGCCTGTCCCTCCGGCGCGTAGAGCTCGGTTTCCCTCGCCATCCAGCGGAGCTTGTAGAGGCCGTAGATGTGGTCGTGGTGCCAGTGCGTCAGGAAAATCGCCTCCAGCGGGACGTTGAGGAGGTCCCTTATGTCGGTTCCAACGTCAAAGAGGACCGCTTTCTTGTTTTTGGTAATTATTGCTAGAGTTGAGGGTTTCCTTTGGGCAAAGCCGAACCTTCTGGCCTCGTTGCAGGTCGGACAGGTGCAGAGGTGAGCCGGAATCCCCTCGCTTCCGCCGGTGCCGATGAAGTAGACGAGCATCTCAACCACCTGTTTTATGGCCATGAAATAGTGGCTGTCTTTATAAGGGTTCTCCCCGAAATCTGGTCGATGAAGTTCATAGCAGACATGATGCTTGGAAGGCTGGCGAGATGGCTCAGGCTTTACGGCCACGATACCCTCTACGGAATCAAAGACGACGATGAGATAATCCGCGTTGCCCTGCGGGAGGGAAGGATAATCCTGACAAAAGACGTGGCCCTCGCCCGGAGAGCCGAGAGACTCGGTGCCAGGGTTTTTCTCCTTCGCTCAAATTCCCTCGAAGGGCAGGTTAGAGAGCTCAAGGAGCTTGGAGTTGAGTTTGGGGAGCTCTTTCCTTCTAAAGCTCGCTGTCCCAAGTGCAACGGCCCGATAAAGCCCGTCTCCAAAAGTGATGTTAAAGAACGAGTCCCTCACAAGGTTTACGAGAGCTATGACGAGTTCTACGTCTGTCAGAAATGCGGTCAAATCTACTGGCCGGGAAAACAGTGGAGGGAGATGCTGAAAATTGATAAAAAGCTGAGGGGAGAAGCATGAAATGGGAACGTTGGAGGCCTTTCTACCTCCGAATCGTTAGGGAAATGGGGTATTCAATTGAGGAGGACAGAAAATCGGCGGAGCTTTTGCGGGCCCTTTTAATCGAGAGCGATGAATACATCCTCCGCGAGGAGCTTGAGGCAGTACTAGAAAGGAAAGCCTACGTCTTCGGCGCCGGTCCGAGCCTCGAAAAGGCCCTAAAGGAGTTCGACTTTTCAGATGGGACGCTGATTTCTGCCGATGGGGCAACTTCAGCCTTGCTAGATGCCGGCCTTTTCCCCGATGTAATAGTCACTGACCTCGACGGCAGGATTCCCGACATCAAGATAGCGAACGACAGGGGCTCCTTTCTCGTTGTCCATGCCCACGGTGACAATATGGACAAGCTGACGGCCTACCTTCCGCTCTTTTCAAGGATTCTGGGGACCTGCCAGACCGAGCCCCTCGACATAGTTTATAACTTCGGTGGCTTCACCGACGGCGACAGGGCCGTTTTTCTTGCCGAGGAACTTGGAGCCAGGGAAATAATCTTAGTGGGCTTTGACTTCGGCGATGTCGTGGGGAAGTGGAGCAAGCCTTATCTAAGGAATCACTCGCCTGTCTGGGAGAGCAAACGGAAGAAGTTCGAGTTCGCTAGGATGCTCCTTGAATGGCTGGAAAAAAACGGAAAGGCAAAAATTAAATACCTCACTCCAAATCCCTGAGTTTCTTTACCTTTCCGCCCTTTATCTCGACGAAGCCGAGCCTCTTGAGGAGCTTGAGCGTCTCCTCGAAGGAGTCCCGGGAGTAGTTTATCACAAGGGTTCCCTTCGGCGTTGGCACCGCTATCGGTGAGGCCCTCAGGAAGCCCCTGACAAGCTCTTCCTCGGGGATTTTCTTGTCACTCAAGGCCTTGAGAATTTCCTCCGCCAATATCGCCCTGCCTATGAGCGCGAAATAAACCTTCAGCAGGTAGTCTTCGGGGAAGTACTTGCTCGCTATCTTTCCGAGGGCGTTTATCTTCGCTATTCTCAGCTCAAGTATTTCAAACTCGTGCTCTATGACCAAGTCCACGAAGGCGAACTGTTTAACATGCTTCTCAACTGCTTCCGGACTGTGGACGAGGTTAAACGGGAACTTAAACTCGAATTTAAGTTCTTCAACGTTGACGCCTTCCTTGAGCCTGACGTTGGTCCCGTCGTATTCTATCGCCCCGTTGCGGTAGAGCTGGTCGAGAAGCTCGGCCACCCATAGGCCCTCCTTGAGTAACTCGTCCGCCTTCTCCCCCGCCTTAAGGTGCTCCAGGATGTGGTTAAGGCTCTCCTTAAACGACAGGAAGCCTTCCTTGATTGCCTCGATGTCAGCTCCCTCGAGGTTCTCAATCTTTTCCTCTATTTCTCTGAGGGTTCCCTCGATTAGATAGCCGACAAAGGCTTCATAACCCTCTCTGGAGTGCACCTCGAACTTTATCCCTTCCTTTCGGAGTTCCTCTATGAGTGCCCTCTTAACGGCCTCGTTCTTTGTTACAAGCCTCATGGAACCACCCAATTGGTGAACGTTGGCACTCTTATAGACTTTCCGCCGTGGGCGGGAAAATATTAAAAGTTCCAAACATAGCAATGCCGGGGATGAGCATGAGCGAAAAGCAGTACCTCCTCGATAAAACACTGGAACGCTGGAAGGGGAAGAGGGTTGCAGTCGGTGTCGGCAGTGAGACGAGTTTTTCCGGGATTCTGGTTGACTTTGATGAAGAGGTAATCCTTCTGAAGGACGTCACTGACTACGCTGGGAACAGGGCAAAGGAGCTGATAGTCAAGATAGACGACCTCAACTGGATAACCCTGCTCTGAGGTGAGATTATGAGGGCGATGGCGTTTGTCGGCTTCAAGAAGAGCGGAAAAACCACGACGGTTGAAGCGGTCGCGAGGGTTCTAAAGGAGCGTGGTTACCGCGTTGCAATAGCCAAGAGCATGCACTCTAATTTTGACAGGGAAGGGAGCGACACGTGGAGGTTCTCACAGGTGGCCGATGCTGTTCTGGTTAGGGCGCACGACACCGATGCTGTTCTCTTTAAGGCCAAGGACATCAACGCGCTCTTTTCAATGGTCTCGGCAGATTTCCTTCTCCTTGAGGGCTTTAAGTCAGTCCAGCACGTGCCAAAGGTGATATGCGCGAGGAATGAGGAAGATGTGGGAGAGCTCAACGACGGACTGGCCGTGGCGGTGAGTGGAATTATAGCCTCCACCGGCGTTGAGGAGATAGAGGGCCTCCCAGTGATAGATGCAACCAAAGAGCCTGAGAAGTTAGCTGACCTCGTTGAGAAGCGCGCTTTCATGCTCCCTAACATAGACTGTGGCCTCTGCGGTTTTAGCTGTGCTGAGATGGCTAGAATGATAGTAAAGGGTGAAAAAACGCTCAAGGACTGTGTTGTGCTCAGCTCGAAGCCGAAGGTGACGATTAAGATAGACGGGCAGGTTCTACCAATGAAGGACTGGGTTCAGGAGCTCGTTGAGAAAACGATAAAAGGTATGCTTTCAGCCATGAAGGGCTACCGCGAGGGGAGGAGAATAGAGATAGTGATTAGGGACGAGTGATGGATTCTACATTTCACAAACTCTTACTTCTTTGACTTCCATGTTATCAAGAATCCACGCCTTTGCTTCCCCTCTGGGCGTAACGATGAGCCAGGGAACTTTCCAGTTTTTCATTCCCTCCAAATCCCGTTCACTCGGCAGTGGAGGACAGTTTATGTGGGAGTGAAAAATCCCGACTATTTCAAGTCCCCTCTTTTCTGCCTCATTAATGGTCTGAATCATCTCCAGTGGCTCCATCTCGAAAGCATCTTGGGACTCCAGTCTGTTCGTTATCTCTCTTGCCTCAAGGACGATGAAGTCGTTTTTCTCTCTTCTCCCGAGCAGGAAGCCACAAACTTCAATCCCCGAGTTTTTGGCCATCACAATGAGCATTCTGATAATTTCATGTCCGATAATGAGTCTCATGTGACAAATTTGATCCCAATAAACTTATAAAGTTTGACAGTCTGACAACCTGATGGTGATAACATGAGGTGGGCACTCACCCTCCACGGAGGAGAGGAGAGTGGGAAGACCATAGTGTTTGAGGCCGAAACGGCCGACGAGGCTAGACGTATTGCCGTTGAGGAGCTCAGGCGGAAGGACGCTATGGTTTACGAACTTGAGAAGCTTGAGTGAATCCTTTTATCTCTCTCAAATGAGTGCTTTTCTTCTTGTTCAATCTATCTGTTCATTGATGTATACTTTTGTTCGATCGATTCTGGTCTTTAATGAATTACAATGTTCAATAATGTTTTTAAAACCCCTATCATGTTCTTCACCAATGGTGATATATGGAGGTGGAAAAATGCTTGTGAGAATTGTCTATTATATGAACAACACCCTGCCAAAGGAGAAGATAGTCGTGACCAACGACATAAAGAAAGCCGAAAGGATAGCAAGGGAAGAAATGGAAAGACTCCGTGCGAGGGACTACGAGCTTGAATGGGTGGCTTAGCTCTCCCCCTCAATCTCTATGACCTTCACGTTTACAGGCAGTTCCTTGAGCTCGTTAACAACTCTCTCTGCGGCCCTGTTTGAGCGGGCGAGCATAACGAAGGCGACGTCGCCCTTGTACCTCGCCTCGGTAAAGCTTATTATATCACCCCTTGCTATTCCGTAGCCTATGGTCTTTCTGACCTCGTCTTCATACTTCGTCACGAACTTCGCGGGTATGCTAAGCAGGACTCCATAAATCATGCCATCACCTCCTTCTCTTTTTCAAGACCGAGCAGGAAGAGGATTAATCCGGTCCATGTGAGGATGAAGTACAGCTTGAGGCTGAGCAGGTGGAGGGGAACCGCGACCAGCATGGCAAGTCCGCCGGTTTTTCCGTATTCTCCAAAGTTCTTTGAGACGCGGTAGACATAATAGACGGCCAGCGTCTGAAGAGCCGTGAATGTGAGGTAAACCGACCACCAGAGGACGGGTGAAACCTTGATTGGTGTTATTCCAAGGGTCTTTGCCCAGCCGGAAATCCCGAGAAGTATCTTTGCGCCGTAGAGGGGTATTGAAATTCCAATCAGGATTGCTGACTTCTTCCATTCCTCGCGGAATTCCTCCCACTCCCTCGCTAGAAGTAGGAGGGGAATTATCGAGAGGGGATATAAATACATCATCAGAACGACCGCGAGAAAAACGAGAATTCCCTTTCTCCTCATCGGACCACCTCAGAGAATAGGAAAAGGATGTTAAAAACCTAAGGGCATCAGCCCCTGGCCCCGCGCGAACTTTCGTTCGCTGGGTCACGCTCCGCGTGACTGTTTGAACTGCTCCTGTATCTTCCTGTAGTATTCCATCGTCTCTTTGCTGACGCTCGGGCCAATCTTCTTGAGGGCCTCCTCGAAGTCCTTCATAGTTACCTTGACCTTTTTCCTGATTTCGTCGGCCCTCATGCCGGGCTTGATGATGCCCTCCTGAAGTGCCCTTCTCATTGCGAGCATTGCCGCCTCTCTCACCACGGCCGCTATGTCGGCACCGGTGTAGCCCTCGGTTCTCTTCGCCAGCTCCTCGAGGCTTACATCCTCAGCCAGCGGAACCTTCCTGGTGTGCACCTTGAATATCTCCAGCCTGGCTTTCTCGTCAGGCGCTGGGACGAGTATCAGCCTGTCAAACCTTCCTGGCCTCAGCAGTGCCGGATCAATGATATCCGGCCTGTTGGTGGCACCTATAACCACTACGCCACTGTTCTCCTGAATTCCGTCCATCTCGGTGAGGAGCTGGTTGATGAGCCTGTCCGTAACGCGGTTGACGTCGGTTCCCCTGCGCGGTGCTATGGCGTCAATCTCGTCGATGAATATCACCGTCGGAGCGGCCTGGCGAGCCTTCCTGAATATCTCGCGGATGTTCTTCTCGCTCTCACCAACCCACTTGCTCAGCACTTCTGGACCCTTGATGGCTATGAAGTTGGCCTGGCTCTCGTTTGCTACGGCCTTAGCGAGCAAAGTCTTACCCGTTCCGGGCGGGCCGTAGAGGAGGATTCCCTTCGGTGGAGTGATTCCGAGTCCCTGGAAGGCCTCTGGGTATTTGAGTGGCCATTCGACTGCTTCTCTGAGTTCTTGTTTAACATCTTCGAGGCCTCCTATGTCGTCCCAGCGGACGTTTGGAACCTCGAGGAGGACTTCTCTCAACGCTGAAGGCTCGACCATCTTGAGGGCCTCATAGAAGTCCTTCCTGGTGACCTTGAGCTCCTCAAGGACTTCCCTCGGTATGTGCTCGGCCTCGAAGTCAATCTTGCCCTCCTTGATGAGCCTTCTTAGAGCTGCCATCGCGGCCTCTCTCGCTAGAGCGGCAAGGTCAGCACCGACGAATCCGTGGGTTATCTCTGCCAGCTCCTCGAGGAGAGCGTCTATGAGCCTCGCCTTGACCTCGTCGTAGAGTCTCTCGTCAACATCGCGGAGTGCCCTCTTTATCTCCTCCTCGTCCTTGGCCTTCTCGACCTTCTCTATGGCCCTGTCTATAACATCCCTGAACCTCTCGTCACCGCGGAGCTTCTCGAGTATCTCTATCACCTTGTCCCTCCTGAAGTCGGGCTCGATTGGCATTCCTCTGGTGTGTATCTGGAGTATCTCTTTTCTGCCCTGTTTGTCGGGAACGCCGACCTCGATTTCCCTGTCAAACCTTCCCGGCCTCCTCAAAGCCGGGTCAATGGCATCAGGCCTGTTGGTAGCACCTATGACTATGACCTTTCCGCGACTCTTGAGGCCGTCCATTAGCGTGAGCAGCTGGCTCACAACCCTCTTCTCAACCTCACCGTGGGTCTCTTCCCTCTTTGGAGCGATGCTGTCAATCTCGTCTATGAAGATTATCGCCGGTGCGTTCTCTTCGGCCTCCTTGAAGACTTCCCTGAGGCGCTCCTCGCTCTCACCGTAGTACTTGCTCATTATCTCCGGACCGTTGATGGCTATGAAGTGTGCATTAGCTTCGTTTGCCACGGCCTTAGCGAGGAGAGTCTTACCAGTTCCCGGCGGGCCGTAGAGGAGAACTCCCTTAGGTGGCTCGATGCCGAGCTTCTCGAATATCTCCGGGTGCTTGAGTGGGAGCTCTATCATCTCCCTGACCTTCTGGATGACGTCCTTGAGACCACCGATGTCCTCGTATGTGACTCCGAGTGTTGCAGTCTTGCTGACTTCCTTGACGGGCTTCTCACTGACCTGGAAGTCTGTGAACTCGGTTATCTGAACGATTCCGGCTGGAGTAGTTGCGGTAACGACGAAGGTCAGCTCCTGACCAAGGATTCCTATTTTTATGTAGTCTCCCCTAACGACGGGCCTCCCCACGAGCCTGCTGTGAAGCCACTCCACGAAGTCCCTGCCGAAGCGAATCGGCTCGGTTGGGGCGACGATGACCTTTTTGGCCTCCTTAACGTCGGCCTTCCTAACCGTAACCTCGTCACCAAGGCCAACGCCGGCGTTCTTCCTTATGGTTCCGTCCATTCTGATTATGTTCAGTCCCTCGTCCTCTGGGTAAGCTGGCCAGACTACAGCGGCCGTGTTCTTGGTACCAATAATCTCGACTATGTCACCCGGCTGGACGCCGAGTTCGCGCATAGCTTTTCTGTCAATTCTCACGATTCCCCTACCGACGTCTCTCTGATAAGCTGACGCGACCTTAAGCTTGATTTCCTTTCTCTCGGCCATTTTACATCACCTCCAGTTCTGTGACCGATGATTTTGATTCATCTTCTGATTTTATTTCCCGACTCCCGTCGGGGGTGTAGGGGGCAAAAGCCCCCTCGGAGTTTAAATCAAAGTGGGGGTCGTGGGGCGAAGCCCCACATCGGGGGTTTGATGGTAGAGGAAGATAAGGGGGTGTCCCCCTTGTCTTTCCTCTTCACTCAATTTTGACCTCAAATCCCTCTTCGCTCTCCTTCTTGGGGGCCTTCTTGGGCAGTTCGATTTCAAGGACGCCGTTGTTGTACCTCGCTTTGGCCTTCTCAGGAATGACCTCCTCCGGGAGCCTGATGACTCTGCGGTAGCCACTGTAGTAGCGCTCGATTCTTATCGCGCCTTCTTCTTCAAGCTCCTTCTCGCGCTTTATCTGGGCTTCAATGTAAACGGTGTCTTCAGTAACGCGGAGCTTAATGTCTTCCTTCCTGACTCCCGGGAGTTCGACCGTTATGATGAACCTGTCACCGCGGTCAAAGATGTCCACGAAGGGCTCTCTCCAGGTCTCGCTGATCCCAATTCCCCTTGGCTCGCGGTAGCTCCAGATTCTTGGCCCCCTCATGAAGTCCCTGAAGATGGCGTCAATCTCCTCCTGTATTTCCCTCATTATGTCGAAGGGGTCCCAGTAGCGGTCCCTCCTCCAGACCATCGGGCATCACCTCCCGACGGTCTTCCTTTTGGTTACCGATAGTTACTAAAAAGAGAACCCTTTATAAACTTTTCGATTTAAGATACGAGAAGTGATTAAAATTGAGACACATAACAGAAGAGCAAGCTCAAGCAGGGAGGATAGAAAAGGGTGCCCGGCTCCGGGGCATCACCCCCTTTGAGTCTTCTGCTGATTTGAGCCCATGTTCTCAGGCCACGGGAGCACTGCCACGAGCCCGCAACTTTTTCTACGTAATTCAATTCTATGTGAATATCTTCCTGTAATTAGCTAGGAATTTCGAATATATTAAGGTTTCGGTTTGATGTTTGTCCCATGCTCAAAACTCGTCAGTTTTATCATACGAAATTTGGCTATAATTCATAAATTAATTTTCTGTTTCGGAGAAATGTCAATTGCGTTGTGGCCGAGACCGTTAAGAATTCTAGCAAACTCCCGGGCAAAGCCGTAGACCGTGAAAATCCGCTCTGGCTTAACCTTCTCGACTATCCTCATTAGCTCCCAGAAGTCTGCGTGGTTGCTCAGTTTAAGTCCTCCAAAGCCCGAAACAATCAGTTCCCATGGCGATAGTGAATTCTCGACCCTTGGTGAACGGTAGGAGCGCAGAACAACTTCACCTTCGTTATCAATGTTTCCAAATTTTATTCCGAACTTCGAGTAGACCTTGGCAATCTTCAGGATTTCCCTAGAGGGCTTTACCGTTATCCCGTGAACGTCGAGTATCTTCATTACTTCCTGCGCCTTTCCCATCTGATTTACGTACAACGTGGGCCTTCTCCCCCTGTCGAGGGCTTCTTCCACAAAGGCTACGAGCTTTTTCTCTGCCTCTCTCGGCGCTGGGAAGGTAAAGCTTGGAACGCCGAACGTTGCTTCGATTATCAGAAAATCCGCCCTTGGAAACCTGCTCTTTTCTGCTGTTCTCAGCTTAAACCACTTTGTATCACCGGTGTAGAAGAGCGTCCCGTTTTCGAGCCAGAGCTTTATCCCCGCAGAGCCGAGCATATGACCGGCGGGATAGAGCTTTGCCTTGATGTCACCGATGTAAAACTTCTTTCTAAATCCAACCTCCCTGTAGAATCCGCCCTTTCTTAGGTGGCTTAGAAACTTAGTTGCCCTAGTTGCGAAGATTACCTTCCCACTCACGAAGTGGTCGCTGTGGGCGTGGCTCTGGAATGCTATCCTTGAGGAGCTGTCGAGACCTATTTCTTCAACAATCATCGGAAAAACTTTGGGGAAACGGGTTTAAAGCCTTAGACCCTGTTCAGCATACCCATCAGCGGGTAGTACACATCATCTAAGGACTCCTTTCCATCAACTGGATACTTGAAGAGAACTTCCCTGCCAGAAACGTCGAACTCCGGGCCCTCAGCCTTTCCCGGGACGAATTTAACCTCAACAACTTCAAGCATGTCAACTCCCTTGAGCAGGGCTTTCCCCACAAGCGTTCCCCGGGATATACCCCTTGAAAATACTTCCTCAAGCTTGGGTCTTAATCCAGTAACCCACTTTGAACTAGCTTTTCGTGTGAGAACTTGCATTGCATCACCTCCGCAAATTTTTCGAGAATATTGTTTACAAATCGAATCTTATTAAATTTTTGATTGGAAAATTGTCTAAAATACCAAAATTGCTTAATATTGATGGTAGAGTATTGTCATTCTACTAAACAGTCCTTCTCGAGAGTTTGGAAAAAACAGAAAAGATTATGAAAACTACCTAAGTTTCCTTAAAACGAGCAAGACCAGTAAGAGGGCTCCACCGCCAATTGGATAGAGATATGCACTGCCATTCTTGGCGTTAATGTTTGAGACCTGAGTGGTCGGTTTTTCAGTACTTGAAGGACTTTCGATTGGAGTTCCAGTTTCTGTGAATTCTGGTTTGAGATCTAGGGTAATGTTCAGAGTCTCGTTTGGCCTCAGGAGTATTTCCTTTTCATATGGCACGTATCCTTCCAATGCGAGTTTTAATACATGCTTACCTGAAAGAAGTTTGTAGTTCTTTAATGGGGTTTTTCCAACCGGCTTGCCATCTATGTAAACTTTTGCTCCCCTTGGATGAGATTCTATCCACAAATATGCATACTGAGGTTCAAGATTAACTTTGATACTTGTTGTTATCCATGCTTTTACTTCGACTTCAGTTGTGTAGTTAGCGTAGCCCTCCTTTGTCACTTTCACCCCGTACTTTCCAACAGGTATCACTAAGTAAAGTGGCGTCTTTCCGCGGTAACTGCCATTTATATAGACATCTGCTTCAGACGGGTTTGATGTGATATACAATCCACCTTCAATGGCTTTTAGTGTAGCATTAACTAATATTGTTTTATTCGGGAGTATTTCGATTGTCTTGGTGTAATTTTGATACCCTTCTTTTTCAATGGCAATCTCGTGACGTCCTGTTTGTACTTCTTTGTGTTCGATGGGTGTTTTACCGATGTAGGTGTCATCAATGTAAACTTTGGCGCCTGATGGTGTTGAATATACAGAAATGAAACCGTAGTTAGGGGTTAGGTTCACTACGAGACTTCTTTGCTCTCCGGGATATAAAACAACAGTGGTATTAAGTCTCTCATATTTTTCTTTTGTTATCCCAATTTCATACGTTCCTGATGGTAGCGATATATTAAGGGGTGTAACCCCAATGTACTTTCCGTTTATATATACTTGAGCCTTTGGAGGGTTTGAGACTATGTTGAGGATAGAGGGTGCGTATATGAGTTTGGTTTTCACATGCAATGTTGCTGGGTTGGCCAAGGAATTTTTCACCTGGACAGAAGGTGTGTCTATCTTGGCCTTAGAATCCTTGGCTTGGATTTCAATGGGTTTTCCAACAAGACCAATGCCGGTGGAGTTAAGTATGAGGCCCTGCGGGGAAACGTACAAGATTACGCCCTCTTCCTCGATGTGACCCCCTCCGAATGCTTTATCTTTATCTATTATTAATGCAGAAACGTAGGCATTCCTGAGAATGAGGCCTCTATCTACGCTCCAGTTTGAAAGCAAGACTATCCAGGAGTTTCCGTTTTCTCCGAAGTTGCTGGTATATCCTGCTAGGATAATTTTTTCATTTAGAACACCCAATCCAAGAATTCTGTCCCATTTTTTGGTCCCATATACCCAAGAGTCTATGACCTCTCCATTTTCATTGATTTCAACAACCCACCCATCTTCATTCCCACTGCCAAAACTGTATGTTCGTCCTGCTATGAGAACGTCCCCTGAATCCAGGGGAAGAACTGTCGAAATGTCATCCCATCTATTCCCTCCGTACGTTTTTTGCCACACTATGTTTCCATCTCCTGTTAATCTTAGAATCCATGCGTCCATGTCTCCGTTTCCAAAACTGCCAGTATAACCACCGACAATTATATCGTTGCTTTCGGTTATCCCCACAGTCGTTGCTACATCTATGCCCCCACCGCCGTATGTTTTCTGCCACAGAACGTTACCATCTTCATCTAAGAATAGCACCCATACGTCTGAGCTACCACTGCCAAAACTCCACGTGTACCCTACAGCTATAATCCGACCTTGAGGTGTTATCGTCAAATCGGTAATACCGTCTAAATTGTTGCCTCCATATGTTCTTTGCCATATTATCCTCCCATCGTCGTTGCTTAACTTGAGAACCCAAGCATCCCCGTTGCTCCCGAAGCTTTTGGTGTATCCTGCCACTACAATCTCTCCATCTGGGGTTATTCCTACTGCCGTTGCACCGTCGTCTGAGGGTCCTCCATAGCTTCTTGCCCAGATAACGTCACCCGTTTGGTTAAGTTTCATAACGAAGGCATCTTTGCTTCCGCTTGAGTTACTGTAACCAACTGCGATTATATATCCTCCCGGGGATATTGCTATGTCTTTGATTATTGCTGTTCCTGCTATGCTATAGGTCTTGGCCCAATATGGAAACCCCATTGCTAACGTTGGGGCTATTATCATGGGAACAGTAAAGATAGCAATAAGCAAACTCAATTCTCTTTTCATAGCTCATCCCCGGCGGTAAGTATTGTGATATTTTTGAGTTTGCTATTTTAAACTTTAAATTTAAATATTTTATGAATTAGTTTGAAACAAAAACTTAATCAAATTTTATTGGCTACTCTTATGCATTTCTAGTGCCCTCTGCCTTAAACTGGACTTTTTATCCAATGCCAAAATGAACCTTGAGCTATGTAAAAGGTTTTTATAGTTCTCCACCCTACCCTAAGCGGTGGTTGATTATGACATTCGATAAGGAAAAGCTCGCCAAGATTCGCGAGGAGGAGAAGCGCTGGGAGGAAACCACCGTCAGAAAGTTCATCGAGAAGAGGCCCGAGAGAAAGGAGAAGTTCATGACGGATGACGGCTTCGAGATTAAGAGGCTCTACACTCCCGCTGACCTCGGCGAGGACTGGGATTATCTCGAAAAACTCGGCTTTCCCGGCGAGTATCCGTTCACGAGAGGCGTTTACGCCACGATGTACCGTGGCAGGTTCTGGACCATGAGGCAGTACGCCGGTTACGCGACCGCGGAAGAGAGCAACAAGCGCTACAAATACCTCCTCAGTCAGGGCCAAACAGGACTGAGCGTTGCCTTTGATTTACCGACCCAGCTCGGCTACGACAGCGACCACCCGATGGCGGAAGGCGAGGTCGGTAAGGTGGGAGTTGCGATTGATTCCCTCTGGGACATGGAGATACTCTTCGACGGAATTCCTCTCGACAAGGTTTCCACGAGCATGACGATAAACTCAACAGCTGCAAACCTTCTTGCGATGTACATTCTCGTTGCCGAAAAGCAGGGTGTTACTCAGGACAAGCTCCGCGGAACCGTTCAAAACGACATTCTGAAGGAGTACATCGCACGTGGCACCTACATATTCCCGCCCCAGCCCAGCATGAGGCTTACAACTGATATCATAATGTACTGTGCCGAGAACATTCCGAAGTGGAACTCGATAAGCATAAGCGGTTACCACATCCGCGAAGCGGGAGCAAACGCCGTCCAGGAGGTTGCCTTCACCCTCGCTGACGGTATCGAGTACGTTAAGGCCGTTATTGACCGCGGTATGGACGTTGACAAGTTTGCAGGAAGGCTGAGCTTCTTCTTCAACGCCCACAACAACTTCCTTGAGGAGATTGCAAAGTTTAGAGCGGCCAGAAGGCTCTGGGCCTACATCATGAAGGAGTGGTTCAATGCCAAGAACCCGCGCTCGATGATGCTCCGCTTCCATACCCAAACAGCGGGCTCAACGCTCACCGCCCAGCAGCCCGAGAACAACATTGTTAGGGTTGCGATTCAGGCCCTCGCCGCTGTCCTCGGAGGAACGCAGAGTTTGCACACCAACAGTTACGATGAAGCGCTGAGTCTTCCAACGGAGAAGAGCGTGAGGATAGCCCTAAGGACCCAGCAGATTATAGCCTATGAGAGTGGCGTTGTTGACACCGTTGACCCGCTCGGCGGTGCCTATTACATCGAGTGGCTCACCGACCACATCTACGAGGAGGCGCTAAAGTATATCGAGAAGATTCAGAAGATGGGCGGAATGATGAGGGCAATCGAGCGCGGTTACATTCAGAAGGAGATAGCCGATGCAGCCTATAAGTACCAGAAGGAAATCGAGGAGGGTAAGAGGATAATCGTCGGCGTCAACAAGTTCCAGACCGACGAGCCGATTGAGGTTGAGATACTCAAGGTCGACCCGAGCATCAGGGACAAGCAGATTGAGAGGCTCAAGAAACTCCGCTCAGTAAGAGATAGCAAAAAGGTAGAAGAATCACTTGATAAACTTAGGAACGCGGCCGAGACCGAGGATGAAAACCTTATGCCCTACATCATCGGGGCCCACAGGCATTTGGCGACGCTCGGCGAAGTTACAGACGTCCTGAGAGAGGTCTGGGGCGAGTATAGAGCACCGCTGATATTCTGATTGGGCTTTTTAGCTCCAAATATTTTTTGGTTCTATTTACATTTACTTCCTTTTAGTAAAGTTTTTTCCGAGATTTTTTGAAGGATATTCGAAACATTAGCTGGATATCCAGAAGAATAGAAGGGTTTTTAAACCGTTGGCCTGAGCGTCCTTTGGTGATGGGAGGGTGAAGTTCAAGGGTAAAGCCTTTGGCAACGTCGTGAGGATTGAGTTCGACATACTCACCCTCGGCGAGCTTAAGATTGAGGATTTGAGAGACTTTGACGTTGATTCCCTTAAGATAGAGCTCAAGCCGACCTCATCTGGTATAAAGGTCATCGGTATATGGGAGGGGCCCGTTGAGAAAGCCGGAGAGGGTATAAAGAAGGCCCTCGAAGAGAGTTACAAGCTCCGCGAGAGGATTCTGAACAGGATTAGGAGCAAAACCGAGGCGATACGCTCGACCATGCTCCAGCTCGGCTTCAAGGAGGCCGTTGAAGGCTACGGAAGCGTCCTCCGCTTCGTCAAGAAGGTCGGCCCCTACGAGATAGTCGTCGTCGCTTCAACCACCGATGAAGTGGTCCGCGTAGAGGTCTACGGTAATGAGGGCAAAATCCTCAGCCCGGAACTCGAGAGCATCTTTGAGGACGTGGAGGTTGAAGAGCTCGAAATTTACGACTTCGACGACGGAAAGGAGGAGAGGCTGGTAATAAACCTCGAGATACCGCGCAACGAGGACAAACCCGAGAAGAAGATAGTGGAAGCAATAAAGATGATAGAGAACATGCTAATGACGTAGTCACTTGTACTTGCTCTCCAGCTGGAGCTGTTTGAGTTTCGCAGTCAGGCCCTTCATTGGGGCTCTGTCCTCGCTTATTATCTTCCCTGTTCTCGTGTCGATTCTGGCATAGTAGAAGTGCTCCCTCCCTGCGACCTTTATGTGAACATAGTTCTGCTCCTTGTAGTGGGTTAGCCTCTCAGTTCTCAGCTCGGTTTCGCCGTAAATCTTCCTTACGTGCTCGTGGAATCTGTTCTCAAGGGCAACCTCGGTGAAACGAACGTCCGTTTCCTTAACTTCTCCTGTCTTCCTGTCAAGAACCAGCGTCCCCACCTTCGTTCCACCCTGGAACTCGGCAATCCAGTCCTTCTCAAGTCTCAGGGACTTTAACTCGGCCGTCTCGTCTATTTCCTTTATTTTCTCAAGGGCTATGTCCCTGGCAACGTTCTCACGCAGTGCTCTGTCGATTTCCTCAACGAGCTTTCCGTCCTTGCTGACCCTGACCTTCACGAGGTGCCTCTCGTTCTCGGCGGTAACGACGTAGGAGGCCTCTTCCTCCTCCAATTCTTTCACTTCAAAATCGGGATATTTTTCCTTCACGATTTCCCTGGCCTTTTCAGGGCTTATCTCGACGACGTAGTCCAGGACATCCCTCGTTGCCCCGTCCACCTTGACAACGGCCCTTCCACCTTCGCCTTCAAGCTCGAGCTCGAGAAACTTGTGTTCAATCACCCGGCATTCGGTTAGCCAGAGGTTCCTCAGCGGGAAGTTCTCCTCTATGATTTTTCTTGCGTTCTCCAGGGCTTCTTCCGGTGAGGGGAGTTTCCTGACTTCCTTCAGGGTTCCATTCTCAAGGTTCACCTCAACGACCACTATGCCGTCCCTCAGTTTTATGTCAGCCACTGCAATCTTCTTGCCCTTTTCAAGACTCAGGATTTCGCCATCGGGGTATTCTTTCGACAGGAGCTCCTTCAGGGCCTCGTCGGTTAGAAGGGTCTCAGCTACTAGGGGTTTTCCAGTGTAGGCGTTGAACTTGAACTCAAAGACAAAACGTTCCGTTTTGCCGGTCACTTTTACCTTCCAGCCTTCCTTGGTGAGCTCTATTTCGACAGGTTCTTCCCCCGTGCGTTTTTTCACGAGTTCCCTGACGGTTTCCTCAAAGTGCTCCTCAGGGAGGGGCTCCATTTCGAATTCAACTTCGCCAGTTACGGGATTGACCCTGGCTTTCCCCTCGTTTTCGCCGATTTGGAGCTCGACCTCAACGCTTTCCGGAACGTAGACCTTTTTTCTGTCCTGTATCCTGACCTGGCCTTCCGTAACGCCGAGTTCTTTCGCCAGCCTTTCCTTCAGGATTACCACGGATTCGCTGGGGCTTATGGGGTTTATTATCTCCCTCTCCGTGGCCTTTATTTTTGATGTGTCGTTGAGAAGGGCCTTTTTAACCGGGGTTGCCAGCCCACTCGAGAGGGCCTTGGGGATAACCTTCTCCTTTGAGAACACAACGGCCTTGTCGCGCTCGTTCCTCTCATCAACGCTCCACGAGAGGATGTACGCACTCGTGAGAATGACCTTCATTGATTTTATCCGGATTTCAGAGGGCTTGACTGGATATTCAGCACTGGCCTTCTTCGCTATGAGGTTGGTTATTTCATCAGGAGAGAACTCGTAGAGAAGGGGTGCATCCAGTTCAAACTCCTCGAGGGGGCTCTTTTCTTCTTCCTTCTTTTCAGCCTCCTCAATCTTAGGGGCCTCTATGCCGTAGTTGGAGAAGGTAACGGCAAGCTTGTCGGCGTCCCACATCACTATCCTTCCGCGGTATTCCTTGGCAACGGTACTTCTCGCGTCCTTTGTGAAGCCTATTGGCGCGATTATTATTCCCCTGTCGGCCTTATATTTGTCGAGGAGATCGCCGAAGACGTTTATGTCCTTTGATGAAGCAAGAGAATCTGAGTGGACTTTTATTATCAGCTTCTCCATTCCAGCGATGGGGTCCTCTCTTATTGCAACTATATCAATGCCCCATCTATTTCTATCGCTGACCCGCTCGTAGTTTTTGAAGCCCATTCTGCTTAGAACTTCAATGATATATTCAATGAGCTTCTCACGTGGGAGCTTTCTCACGAGTTGGGCCGTCCAGTTCATGTTCTTCACCTTCCGGGGAAATACGAATCCCTATAATAAGGTACTTCGCCCTAGGATCCACCGATAGTGTCCAAACAAGCTTTATTAATGCTAATATTTAACACTTTCCCGGTGATACAATGTTCAGGCTCACGGACTTCAACTTTCACAACAAGACCGTGTTTCTCAGGGTTGATTTGAACTCTCCAGTTGAGAACGGTAAGATTACGAGCGACGCGCGCTTTAGGGCTGTTCTACCGACGGTAAAGCACCTCGTTGAAGACGGTGCTAAGGTCGTAATCGGAACCCACCAGAGCAGGCCCTACAAGGGCGACTACATAACGACGGAGCAACACGCGGAAATACTGTCGGAGCTCCTCGGCCAGGAGATTGAGTACGTCGAGGACATCTTCGGAAAGCTCGCAAGGGATAGAATAAGGTCGTTGAAGCCCGGCGAGGTTCTGATGCTTGAAAACCTTCGCTTCTCAGCAGAGGAAGTTTTTTACAAGCCCATTGAGGATTGCGAGAAAACGTTTTTTGTTAGGAAGCTCGCCCCGCTCATAGACTACGTCGTCAACGACGCCTTTGCAACGGCTCACAGGAGCCAGCCATCGCTCGTTGGCTTCGCGAGGCTAAAACCAATGGTTATGGGCCATCTCATGGAGAAGGAAATTAACGCACTCAGCAGGGCATACGAGAGCGATGAAAAGCCAAGGGTTTACGTGCTCGGCGGTGCCAAGGTCGATGATTCCCTTCGCGTTGCCGAGAACGTCCTGAGAAATGAAAAGGCCGACATGATTCTCACCGGCGGTCTCGTTGGTCACGTCTTTACGCTTGCAAAGGGCTTCAACCTCGGCGATGCAAACCTTGAGTTCATGGAAAAGAGAGGCCTTCTGGAGCTTGTTGACTGGGCAGAGAGAATCCTTGATGAGTTCTACCCCTACGTGAGAACACCCGTGGATTTTGCAATCGATAGAAATGGAGAGCGCGTTGAGGTTGACCTCCTCAGTGACGAGAAGTGGCTCTTTGATCATTATCCAATCCTCGACATAGGCTCCCGAACCGTTGAGAAATACCGCGAAATTCTCATGAAAGCGAAGATAATCGTCGCCAACGGCCCGATGGGTGTCTTTGAAAGGGAGGAGTTTGCAGTGGGAACGGTTGGCGTCTTCAGGGCCATAAGCGAGAGCGAAGCCTTCAGCGTAGTTGGTGGTGGTCACTCGATAGCGAGCATTTACCGGTACAACATAACGGGCATAAGCCATATCTCCACCGGGGGAGGGGCAATGCTGAGTTTCTTCGCTGGAGAAAAGCTTCCTGTGCTTGAAGCCTTTAGAGTAAGCTACGAGATTTTCAAAAAGAAATAAACGTTTCCTCAGTCGAGGGTGGCCCTCCTGAATCCGAGTGCTGCCATTCCTGAGAAGACCAGCGCGAGAGCTCCCAAAACCAGCCAGTCGGTTGCCATGCCGAATGTTGGCTCAACACCGGCCAGATAATATCGCGTTCCGTCCACCGCATACGTCAGGGGGTTGAACTTCGCCAGCCACTGCATCCAATTGGGCATTGTGCTAACCGGATAGAAGGCACCGCTGAGGAACGTCATTGGGAGCATGAGCATCATTATGACCATCTGGAAGCCCTCCATACTGTTCATCCTGAGGGCTATGGCCACTCCCATGCCTGCGGTGGCAATACCCAGGAGAAAGCCCAGTCCCAGCGAGGGTAAAATCCCGGTGAGCTTTAGCTTTGCAAGGGCGAAGCTCAGGGTAAGGATTATGACCCCTTGGAGCATTGCGACAATCGCCCCTCCAGTTATCCTCCCCGCTATTGCCTCCGTCCTGCTCGCTGGAGCGACGAGAATCTCCTTGAGGAAACCGAACTGCTTATCCCAGATTAAGGTTATCCCCTGCATAAAGCTCATGTTGAAGACCGTCATCGCTATAATCCCCGGCACGAGGTAGGTCATGTAGTCAACGCCACCGAAGAGCTGAGTTGCCAGGGGGTTGTTGAAGACCCCAGACCAGCCCTTGCCGAAGAAAATCAGCCAGATTAGAGGGTTGATTACACTCCCAATGACCCTTGCCCGGGAGCGGGAGAACCTCTTCAGCTCGCGGTATACCATTGTGAGAAAGACCCTCCTCACCTCAGACGCCCCCATCTCCTCATGATACCTTTGAGGGGATTTTCCTCCCCATCCCTGATTTCCCTCCCGGTCAGGTGCAGGAAAACGTCATTGAGTGTGGGCCTGTGGTAGGTTACCTCGGTTATCTTGAGGTTCATCTCCTTAGATACCTCGAAGAGCTTGGGTAAAGCCTCTGCGGCGTTGTCCACATCGAGACGGACCCTTCCGTCCGGGAGAACCCTGCAACCCTTCACGAATTCGGCCTCAATGCATTTGGCCCTTTCCTCGAACCTCAGATAAATCACATCGTTTCCCACGAGGCGCTTCAGCTCCTCGGCAGTGCCCTCCGCAATTATCCTTCCCCTGTCTATTATCGCTATTCTGTCTGCAAGCAGTTCCGCCTCGTCCATGTAATGCGTCGTCAGAAATATCGTGACCCCCTTTTCCCGCTTCATGGTCCGTATATAGTCCCAGATGTGCGCTCTCGTCTGGGGGTCGAGGCCTATCGTCGGCTCGTCGAGGAAAAGAACCTCCGGCTCGTGGAGAAGGGAGCGCGCTATCTCAAAGCGCCTCTGCATTCCCCCAGAAAAGAACTTAAGGGGTCTATCTCTGAACTCCCAGAGCTCAACAAACTGGAGGAGTTCCCTGCCCCTGTCCCTTATCTCCTCCCTGCTTAGACCGTATATCATGCCGTGAATGAGAAGGTTCTCCCACGCCGTTAGTTCCCTGTCAACGCTTGGCTCCTGGAACACGATTCCTATTCTCTTTCTGACTTCCTCAGGTTCTTCAACAACGTCGTGGCCGGCAACGACCGCTTTCCCGGAGGTAGGCCTTAATAGGGTTGTCAGGACGTGAACCGTCGTTGTTTTTCCGGCACCGTTCGGCCCGAGGAACGCGAAGACTTCTCCCTTCTTGACCCGGAAGCTCACTCCCCGAACGGCTTCAAAGTCCCCGTAGCGCTTGACGAGATTCTCAACTATTATTGCGTCCATCAGACCACCCCGTATTTCTCGGGCCAGTTGTTGCGCTTGAACCTCTCGCCGTGCTCCTTTCTGAACACGAACTTCAGGCCGTACCTCTTCTTGAAGGGAAGTTTTAGCGTGTTGTAGATTAGGGTTATGGCCGGGTGCTTAACGGGGTTCTCAACGGGTCTAAGGGCCCCGGTGGGACATGCCTGGACGCAGATGTAGCACTTTCTGCAGTTTTCGGGGTGCGCCATGAAGGGCCTGAGGCGAACTTTGTACCTGACCCCAAAGAGGCTCACCTTCATCGGCACTACTTCCCAGATTTTGTCGCTGAATGGACAAACGTAGATGCACTCATCACCGCCGCCGCATATCGGGTAGTGTATCACCAGAGGGGCCGTTTCTTTCATCTTCTCGTAGTACTCCTTCCAGTCGGGGACGCTCATACCCTCTCACCGAGAAGAAGGAGTTTTATTTTGCGGGCACACTCACGGAACGTGCTTTCCAGCTCTTTCCTCTGGGCTTCGTTCAGGCTGTTGATGTTCTTGAACAGCTCCTTGAAAGCCTCCTTGAGTTCTTCTCCCCCGAGTTCCAGAAATGCCTTGTACGCGAGGAGCTTCCTTTTTATGTCCTCAAGTTCCTTCTCGTTTTTCTTCAGATACTCGATACCCCTCTCGGTTATTTGGTATGTCTTTCTGTCCCTCTCGCCGGTTTCCACCACCTTAATGAGACCGCTTCTCTTCAGTGATGAGAGAATTGGGTAAACAGTTCCGGCGCTCAGCTTGACCCCGTACAGTCTCTCGACTTCCGCCATTATGCCGTAGCCGTGGTTTGGATTCTTCAGCAGGTCGAGGATTATGAGTTTGAGGGCTCCCTTGACGTAGGGCTTCTCCATAGGATCACCTTATATATCGAACGACATATCGTTTAAAAGATTTTTGGCACTAAGCTTTTTCTTCTGAACGGATAAGTGTTTACCGGGTGATATCATGAGGCTCGTTCTCAAGCCACTCTTTGAGGCAGAGCTAACACCCGACTTCACCGAGGTAATAAAGAGCAAGCTCCTTGGGAAAGAAGTGAAAACCGGTGAGGAAGTCGTTGTTGAGATTATTGGGGAGCCCCTAAGGTTCAAGGTTTTACTTGCCGAGCCGTCCCCACTCAGGGTTACGAATTCCACGAGGATAGAATTCTCGACGAGGGACCTTGATGTGGTTAACGTGGAGTTCGAGAAGGAAGTTGAAGACGTTATAACCTTCGGGAAGGGTTTTGTTGTGGTCCTCGGAAACGAGGTTGTTGTCCTCTCAAAGGACGGACAAAAGGTTTATAGCGAGGAATTCAAGCCCCTTAAAGGAATTAGGGTAACCGAAGATTCGGTGGTGGTAATCCATGGCTCGGGAATCAAAATCATTAGACCTTAGCGCCTTTACCTTCGACGAAAGCTGGGAGGAGAAAAAGAAACGCGCCGGGAAAATAGTTGAACTCCTCATGAAAACCTATCCGAGGGAGAAACTTCTCATAGGAGACCCTTACAGGACTTTAATCCACTGCATAATTTCCCAGCGGATGAGGGATGAGGTTACCTACCGGGTCTGGGAGGAACTCTTCAAAAAATACCGTGACATCGAGACGATAGCCTCAACGCCGGTAGAGGAGATGCAGGAATTCCTGAGAAAACAGGGCGTTGGCCTATGGAAGACCAAGGGTGAGTGGATTGTCAAAGCTTCCCGGATAATCCTCGAGAAGTACAAGGGAAAGGTGCCCGACGACATACACGAGCTCATGAAGTTGCCGGGCATAGGGAGGAAGTGCGCCAACATCGTTCTGGCGTATGGCTTTGGGAAGCAGGCCATACCTGTTGACACCCACGTCAACAGGATAAGCAAGCGCCTTGGCCTGGCCCCGCCGAGGGTTCCGCCGGAGAAGGTTGAGGAGTATCTAAAGGAGCTGGTTCCAAAGGACAAGTGGATTTACGTGAACCACGCGATGGTTGACCACGGTAGAACTGTGTGCAAGCCGATAAAACCGAAGTGCAATGAATGTCCCCTCAGGGAACTCTGTCCCTACGCTAAGGGGCTGGTAAAAGATGAAGATATAAAGTAGCTACCGGTCGGAGTTCATTCCGCGGAATCTCAGCTCGACTGGAACCTTAACTGTTGTTTTCATTTTTTCGGCCGTGAAGGTGCCTTTTCTGACGAGGTACTCGATTATCACGCGGAACGTCACATTACCTGAGTAGTGGGGAGGGTTACCATCAACGTTGAAGTCGGGCCAGGTGTAGAAGACAAGTTTTCCGCCCCAGTTGTACCTTTGAAGAATTGCCTCCATGCAGGCCTCTTTGTTGGGGTCAGTGCCGGGGCAGGAAGGTTTCACTGCATAGGGACCCTCAGTAGCTTTGAAATATACAAAGCCGGTATACTCATCGGGAAGAAAATCGCCAAGCCAGATGTTTTTTCCGGCCAGCATGTCGACGGTGACCCTCGTTACTTCCACTGACCTGGATTTTGAACGGACTTTGACTCCGAGGAGGCCATCAACAAGAACCTCCCTGCCATCGACCGTTTTAATAGCCTTTGACTCAAGAGTGGTGGACACTTCAATGTATCTTCCGCTGTATTCCCTCTGCATTGTTCCAATGAGGGTCCAGTTTCCAAGGACGGAGGAAAGAACATTTCCATTAATTTCAAAGAGAACGGGCTTTAAAGTCACATTTTGAGTGAAAGAACTCGTAACAAATGGGTTTTCATGAATCAGCGAGAGAGAGTAGGCTGTTATAGTTACAACCGCAATAACAATGATAAATGCTTTTCTCCCCTCCGTGGGCATGTAATTAAAACAACTTCAAAGAATAAAAAGGTTTTGCATCTAAAGTAGTTACTCCTCTTCCTCCACTTCTTCCCCTGCCAGCTTCCTGAGCTTGTCCATGTCGGAGCTCACCGCTATTAGAACGTCGCCTTCTTCGATGGTGTCCTTCCTTCCGGGGTTGTATATGTACCTCTCACCGCGCTTTATGGCCAGAATCCTCGTTCCAATCTTGCTTGGTAGTTTAAGCTGTTCCAGTGTCTTCCCGATGAGAACCGAGCCGGGCCTAACGGTGACCCTGCCGAGCTCCTCTTCTGTGTCCTCCATTATCTTCTGGATTATTGGGTGGGGCTCGATGTCGCGGAGTATTATGTCGGCTATGCCGTAGGCTGCGTCACTTATGCGCTCGTTGATGTCCGCCAAATCTATGATGCTCAACAAGCTTTCGGGGTCTTCCTCCTTCTTTGCGAGGCGGAGGGTTAGCTTCTTGACCTTCAAAGTCAGGTCGTCCATCTTCTCCTCAAGTAGATATACTTCCTCCGCTATGTCCTCGCTGTTGTACATGACCGATGAGAAGGCCAGGTCAATCATCAACGCCGACAAATCCTTCATCTCGACGAGGCAGTTCCTAATCTCCTCAACTTCACTCATTGGGCATCACCTTGATGTTCCCCCTCGCTATCTCCTTCAGGTAATCAAGGGCCGTTCTCGTTCCCCTGCCGATGAGGATGTCGTTGGGGAATATCTTCGTGTCCTCGTCCGGGTCGAAAATCCAGCGCTTTCCGCGCCTTATTGCTATTATTCTGACTCCTGTGTTCGTTGCCAGGTCGAGCTCCTCAAGGGTCTTGCCCACGAGGATTGACTCCGGGGAGACGACGATTTTGCCTATCGTTTCCTCGCTCTCAAGGATTACCTCCGTAATCAGGGGGTGAAGCTTTTCCTCAAGAACCATCTTTGCCAAATCACCAGCGGCGTTGGAGATGTCGTCTATCGACCTTGCCATCTGGAGGATTGAAGTTATCTGTTCCGCCTCCTTCATGTTCCTCGCTGCCAAAACTGCCCTGACTGTGAGGTTGTAGTTGAGTATGTCCAAGTATTCCTCAAGCTCCAAGACTTCCTCGGCCATCTCCTTTTCCCTGAAGAGAACCGCCGAGTAGGCCAAATCAATCATGAGCTCAGCGGTATTCTTCATCTCAACAAAAATATCCTTGACGTTCTTTGGAACTTCAACCTCGTCCCATTCTTCCACTCCCTCGTCACCGGGCTTAACTTGGGTGAACGCCTATTTAACTTTTCGGCCAAACGTTTAAATTCTTCCCCTCAAGCTCTCTTAGATGTCGTTTGGTGACAAAGTTCAAAGCGCTTTCAAGGTGTCCCTGCCTTCGCTGATAGTCTCGTTAGTCATAGGTTTCTTCGGTGGGACATTCCTCGGAAAGTACCTCGACAGAATAAGGCGCGATTACCCGGGACTGCTCGTTATCCTGCCGGGAATGATGGGCCTTAGGGGTAACGTCTTCAGCTCGATGGCTTCGCGCTTTTCCACGATGCTTTACCTCGGTGAGCTGAAGCCCTCCGTTAAAGACAGGAAGGTTCTCGAAAACGTCGTCATAGCGATGCTCCTCTCCCTTATTCCGGTAACGCTCCTATGGGCGATTGGTGTAATCAGGGGCGTTCGTTATCACGCCATCGAGATTCTCTTCATAGTAATAGGCTCGACGATACTTGTTTCGCTAATCCTCGGCTACTTCACCGCTGGAATAACGATACTCGCTTTCAGGCGCGACGTTGACCCGGACAGCCTTGCAGCGCCGTTGGTCGCTTCGATGGGTGACCTCCTCACTATTCCAACCCTCGTAGGGTTCATTCTCCTCCTTGAGAGAAACTCGATGGAGTTCTGGGCTTTGAACGGCTTTTCCGTTCTCATGCTGTTTTTCCTTTTGGCATTTTCACGCGTCGGTCCCTCGAAGTTCAAGGAGTATAAGCAACTCTTCACGACGGTAACGGCCTTAGCGATGTTGAGCCTGGTTTCCGGCTTCACCTTAGAGCGCTTCAGCGGACTGATAGCTTCGAGCGTAATCCTTGGCTTCGCTTATCCCTCCATACTCAGCTCCTTTGGAAACTACGGCTCAATCATAGCCGCGAAGACCTCGACGAAGCTCAACCTTGGAGAAATTAGAGGATACCTTTCGAGGGAACCGTTTGAGGAAATTTTTGCACTGCTCCTCACAACCCCAATAATCGGGCTCTTCATAAACCTCTTTAGCCTTGCAATCGCCTACCTCCTCCTGAGGGAAGAGCCAAGGTTCGCTTTTGAACTCGCCTTAACGTATCCGTTCATGGCACTCTTTATAATGCTCTACGCCTACTCAATCTCCTACGTTCTCTTCCAGCACAACATTGACCCCGACAGCGTCGCGATTCCGCTGATAGCGAACAACAGCGACATTTTCGGCACGATATACGTCGTGTTGATAGCTAAGATGATGGTGGGAGCATGATTGGGCTTTCGATGACGTCTTACAGGGGTAGAACTCTTAGGGAGTTCGAGGACTGGCTGGAACGGGTGGAGGAACTCGGCTTCGACTTCGTTGAGCTGGTGAGTGAGTGGCCCAACTTCCTCACAAGGGAAACGTGGAAGACCTACGCCGACGTTCTCGGGAGCTTTGACATAGGAGTTACCGTCCACGCGCCCTTCAGCGACGTTAACGTGGGCTCTCTCAACGAAAAAATAAGGCGAGCTTCCCTCGAAGTCCTCAGGGAAACCCTCGACGTTGCCTCCAACCTAAATGCCCTCGTGGTTACGGTTCACCCCGGCCACTGCTCTCCCGCGAGCAGAAGGTTCCACGGAGACTACAACAGGGTTCATAAAAGCTCCCTCCGCGAGCTTGAGAGGTATTCAAGCGAGTTCGGGGTTCCAGTAGGGGTTGAGAACATGCCGAGCTTTCCAATCCTCGATGCTCAGATGCCGGAGAGACTGGCAGAGCTTTTGGAGGAAACTGACTTGGGCGTTACTTTTGACATAGGACATCTCAACACCGTCGGTTTTCCCTTTGAGAGGTTCTTGGAACTGCTCGGGAAAAGAATTGTCCACGTACATCTCCACGACAACTCCGGTGAGAGCGACGAGCACCTGCCTCTTGGAAATGGAACGATTCCGTGGAAGAAAGTTTTGCCCTGGCTGAGGGATTTCACGTGGGCCCTCGAGGTTACAGGCATTGAGGACGCCCGGGTGAGTCTGGGCTTTTTAAGGGCCATTGATGAGCTTTGAAGTTCATTGAGGTTCACTTTTACAAAACGCAACCCTTTTATACATGCCCACCGAAAAAACTCCCGGAGAACTTCTGGGGGGAAGCGCATGGCGGAGAAGATAGTTGAGGAGCTCAGGCCCTTCTTCGATCCGAAGGCGGTCGCTATCATCGGTGCAACCAACAAAAAGGGAAAAGTGGGAAACGTCATCTTTGAGAACTTTAAATCCAACAAGGAGCGCGGGATTTTCAAGGGAAACATCTATCCCGTGAACCCCAAGCTCGACGAGATTGATGGCTACAAGGTCTATCACAGTGTTGAAGAGCTCCCCGATGACACTGATTTGGCTGTAATCTCGATTCCCGCTCCCTTCGTTCCGGACACCATGAGACAGATAGCCAAGAAGGGCATTAAAGCCGTCATAATCATCACCGGTGGTTTTGGAGAGCTCGGCGAGGAGGGCAAGAAGCTCGAACGCGAAATCTACGAAATAGCGAAGGCCCACGGCATCAGGATAATTGGCCCCAACTGTGTCGGCGTTTACGTTCCAGATACGGGCGTTGACACCGTCTTCCTGCCTGAGGAGAAGATGGACAGGCCCAAGAGCGGGCCGATTGCCTTCGTCAGCCAGAGCGGTGCCTTTGCCGCTGCGATGCTCGACTGGGCCGCTGGAGCGGGCATAGGAATCGGCAAGATGGTCAGCTACGGCAACAAGCTCGACGTTGACGATGCCGATTTGATGGACTACTTCATCCACGACGATGAGATAAAGGTCGTCACCTTCTACATCGAGGGCGTTAAGGACGGAAGGAAGTTCATGGAGAGCGCTAAGAGAATAACAAAAGTCAAGCCTGTCATCGCTTTGAAGAGCGGAAGAACTGAATACGGTGCTAAAGCTGCGTCAAGCCACACCGGCTCATTAGCGGGAGCGGACGCAATTTACGACGCGGTCTTCAAGCAGACCGGAATAATCAGGGCCGAAGACTTCGAGCACATGTTCGACCTGGCCAAGGCCTTTGCGGAACTCGTTCACAAGCTCCCGAAGGGAGACAGGATAGGCATAATCACCGACGGCGGTGGCGCTGGAGTCATGGCGAGCGATGCCGTTGCCAAATTCGGTCTCAAGATGGCCGAGCTGAGCGAGGAAACCAAGAAGTTCCTCAGGGAGAGGTTCCCGCCACATGCCGTTGTCGGCAACCCGACGGATGTTGTAGGAGACACCGACGCCGAGCGCTATAGAATAGCCCTCGAGGCATTCACAAAGGACCCGAACGTCGATGCGATAGTGGTTATTGTCCTCTTCCAGGTGCCCCTCCTTGAGGAGGAGAAGGTCATAGAGATAATAGCCGACTACCAGAAGAAGAGCGACAAGCCGATTGTGGCCGTTGCCATGGGTGGAAGGAAGACCGACCGCTACGCGAGAATGCTTGAGGAGAGGGGCGTTCCCGTTTATCCGACCCCCGAAAGGGGCGTTCGCGCCCTAGCCGGTCTCGTCAGGTATGCTCAGTATCTGAAAAAAGTTAAAGGAGACTGAAGCGGGTGGTGGTATTATGAAGGAGGAGGCGCTCAAAGTTATTGAGTCCGTACTGTCCCAGGGCAGGACCGCTATGGTTGAGTACGAGGCCAAGCAGGTTTTAAAAGCTTACGGCCTCCCCGTGCCTGAGGAGAAGCTTGCCAAGACCCTCGATGAGGCCCTCAAGTACGCGGAGGAGATAGGCTACCCCGTTGCCCTGAAACTCATGTCACCCCAGATACTCCACAAGAGCGACGCGAAGGTTGTCATGCTGAACATAAAAACCCCCGAGGAGCTCAAGCAGAAATGGGAGGAAATACACGAGAACGCGCGCAGATATCGCCCTGATGCAGAAATCCTCGGCGTTCTGGTTGCCCCGATGCTGAGACCGGGCAGGGAGGTAATCATCGGCGTTACCGAAGACCCGCAGTTCGGTCATGCGATAATGTTCGGCCTCGGTGGAATCTTCGTGGAGGTTCTCAAGGACGTTACCTTCAGGATAATACCCATAACGGAGCGCGATGCAAGGAAGATGATAACCGAGATAAAGAGCTACCCGATTTTAGCGGGAGCGCGCGGTGAAGAACCAGCTGACATTGATGCCATAGTCGACCTCCTCCTCAAGGTCAGCCAGCTCGTTGACGAGCTCAGGGACTACATTAAGGAAATGGACCTCAACCCCGTCTTTGTCTACGAGAAGGGTAAGGGTGCTGTTATAGTTGACGCAAGAATTATACTCAAGGAGCCGAAAGAAGAGAAGCCGGAGATAAGTTCCGAATACAGGGAGAGGTGCGCCTAATCGCCCTCCGCTTTTTCCCTTTCCTCTGCCTCTTTTTCCTGCTTATAAACCATCTCGATGTAGCTTAGAATGTCGTGCATTATGAAGAAGCTTATAATTACGTCGACGGCAGAGTAGATGTTCCCCGAGATTAGGTAGAAGATTGCGATAAAGAGGTTAATCGCGATGTAGATAAGGGCGACCTTTATTGCGGTTCTGTTTTCAACTCCAACGCCGTAGGCCAGAATGAGGTTCAGCAGGCCGAAAAAGAGGTAAATGAGTGAACCCCAATAGTAGGCGTAGCCAAGGAGGAGTATCCCGTTTATTGTGAGCAGATACGTGGCGAGCTTCGGCGGTTTGAGGTTGAGCATGGAAAAAGTTGGGAAGAGACTTTAAAGGCCTTCTGGTCCCTCAAAAAACTCAACGTACTTGAAGCCGTCGTCAGGGAAAATCAGCACGGTGGTTTCTTCTGGCGTTAACTCCTTCATTGCCCAGTAAACTGCCCCGGAGCTCAGGCCGACTAGGATTCCGTTGAGCCTCGCCACCTCCCTGACGCCTTTTATAGCTTCTTCAAGCGTTACCTCGACGATTTCATCGACGTATTTTATCCACTTCTACCCTGTCTCAGGCCTCTTTATCCCGGGGATTTTCTCTCCTCTGGCCGGAACAACGCCGATGACTTCTGTTCCATAGCGCTCCTTGAGATAGCTTCCAATCCCTGCCACGTGGCCCGAGGTTCCAATTCCTGCTATCAAAAGCTCCGGCCTCTTCCCCACGCTTTCAAGTTGTCCCGCTATCTCCTTTCCAGTTTCCCTGTGGGCCAGGAAGTTGTTTTCGTTCTCGTACTGGTTCAGATTGATGGCTCCGCTTTTTCTGGCTTCCTCCTTGACGAACTCAACCATCTCCTGACTTATCGTTTCAAAGTCCGTTAGAACGACCTCGGCTCCGAGAACGCTGAGGAGGACCCTGGTTGCCTTTGGAGTTGGCTTCGGCAGGTATGCCCTGAACCTTATCCCGAGAACGTTGCCCAGTGAGGCCAGTGCAATTGCCGTGTTGCCCGAACTCGCTTCAAAAACGCTCTCAAAGCTTTCACTTTCAAGGGCCGAGAAAAGTAGTCTATAGGCGGTTCTGTCCTTTATGCTCCTGCTGAAGGGGTTAAAGAACTCCAGCTTGGCAAAAGACATTCCCCCCTCGTTTTCAGCCTGAGGAGGGGCGTCGGCTTGTACTTCTCAAACATCTCAAGGCTGTTCTCGAACACGTTCATTGCCTTCACCGGTCGTGCTTTTGGTGAAGGCCTTAAAAACATTCCTAAAACGTTCGGTTATGGGCAAAAATGTGTACTCAAATGCCGGTCTTTCTAAATAACCTGCCGAAGGATTTTCATGAACTCTTTGGGGGAGCCCCTGACTATCGGGTATTTCGGGGTGAAGGGACAGGGAGGCTCTTTGCGGGAGCTTACCTCGAAGGTGCCGATTTTCTTTGCTATGCTCACTATCTCCTCCTTATCCATGCCTATAAGGGGCCTTAGGAGGGGTAAATCGCTTGCGGAGCTAATTATCAGGAGGTTGTCAAGGGTTTGAGATGCAACCTGCCCGAGGGAATCGCCGGTGATTATAGCCCTGGCACCGACCCCATGTCCAATCCTGCAGGCTCTTCTAATCATCAGCCATTTGCAGAGCACGCACGTCCACCGCTCTTTTCCCAGCTCTTTCAGCCTCTTAAAGGCCGGAACGTGCTCCTCCGCGAAATCCACTATGATTGGTTCGCCGAGGTTTCCATACTTCCTGAGAATCTCCCACAGCTCAAGGACCTTCTCCTCCTTGGCGGAGTCCTGCCTGAAATGAACCGGGATAACATCAATTCCCTTCCTGAGCATAAGATAAACCGCGACAGGTGAATCTATGCCCGAGCTGAGTAATGCAACGGCTTTCATGCGAAAAAATTGGAAATGGTTTTTATGAGGTTTTCTTCAACTCAGGGTTTCAAACCTTTAAGGAGAAGACCAAGATAGACGAACCAGGCAAGGATAAAAAACGCTCCTATAAGCTCAGGGATTGCCAGCCCCTTGAACACTCTGGCCTTAATCAGGTAGAGCATCGTTGTGAACACAACGACCGAACCGGCCGTCCAGAGGTAGTTGAGTGGACTGGTTCTTCCGAGCTTTATTCCGATTATCGCTATGTCCGTTAGAGCCAGAACGTAAAAGAGGACCGCCGATGGAGCGTGATAAGGAAGCTCCTTGGGAAAGACGCCAACGAGGAATAGAAAGACCATCGCAAGGGGCATGAGGTAGGAAAGCCCGTTCCTGAAGGCAACCAGAGATGGTATCATGGCTATCGTCGCAAAGAACATGAGGAAACCGTTGAAGAACCAGCGGTTCGGGTTTTTGAGGGAGCCCATGTCGCTCAGCGCGTTGTCAGTGAAGGAGAACCAGGGATTGAAGTGGATAACCAGAACTAGGCCAATAAGGAAAATAACGGGCATCGATAGCGCTATGTATGATGCGAGGCGTGTAAGGGTCATTTTAATCCCTCAGCTGGGGGTAGCATTATAAACCCTGCAATTGCAAAGTCCCTGTCGAAGGTAAAGACTTTTTTGATTCCAAGCCGCTTCATAATTGAGAAACTCAAACAGTCGAACATATCAATACCGTTTTTGTCTTGATACTTTTCAAAACATTCCCATGCGGTGTTCCAGTCATCGTCGCTTTCCTTCACTATCTCTACAAATTTGCTCGTTAAGAGTTTCTCTTTCATCACGATAGCTTTTCTTTTTCCAACTCTCTTTGAAGCACCGCTGAGGAATTCCAAAAGCACCGGTCTCCCAATGATGAACCAGTTCCCTTCGAGGGCCATTTCCTTGAAGAAAGATTTGGCGACCTTATGATTCTTGTCCTTGGGATTAAAAAATGCAATCAAAGCACTTGTGTCCATGTATATTTTTTCGCTCACTCGCTTTGCCATTCTGGGACACCCCAGTCGTCCCTCTCACTGGCATTTTCATCAGCTATGTCGAGGAGCCCAACTGCCTCCCATATAGGGTCGTTTTCAACTTCTTCAAGAAGTTTTTTCTTCTTTTTTTCTGCATAGTCCCGGAGTATTTCTCTGAGGACTTCTTTAAGGGACTTTTTTTCAATGCTAGCCACTGCCTTTAGGGTTTTGTAGACATCCATCTCAACCTCTGTCTGAACGACTTTTGTCTCTGACATGTTTGCTCACCTATCTCTCTTATTGAATGTAATTCTAAATATGCTTTTTGTTAGATGTCTAGCACTCCCTCTTTTTCGGCTCTTCCCCAAAGATTTCCCTATAAATCTTCCGGAACTCCTCCCAGGAACCCCTTATTATCGGGTGCTTTGGAATGAAGGGTATTTCATCTTCCGGCAGTGTTGAGAGCTCAAAGGTGCCGATTTTCTTTGCTATGCTCACTATCTCCTCCTTGTCCATGCCTATAAGGGGCCTGTAAATCGGCAAATCGCTCGCCTGACTGACGATGTACATGTTCTCGAGCGTTTGGCTTGCCACCTGCCCGAGGGAATCGCCCATGACGATGCCCTTAGCACCGAATTCCTTGGCTATTCTGTCGGCGTGTTTGACCATCATGAACTTGCACATCACACAGGTGTATTTGTCCTTCTTCATCTCCTTAAGCTTCCGAACGATTTTTTCGCGTTCCTGTGGCTTTACGACTATCAGCTCGGCCTTTCCACCGTAGTGGTACTTCTTGAGCTGGTTCCATATCTTCCTGACCTTTTCGAGGGTTTTCTCCCCCATGTAGATGTGGACTGGAATCACCTCGACGCCACGCTTCATCATGAGGAAAGCCGCGACCGGTGAGTCTATGCCACCGCTGAGTAAAGCCACGACCTTTCCTTGCGTCCCTATAGGCAGACCGCCCCATGCCCTGATTTTGTCAACGAAGACGTACGCTTTGCCCTCCATCAGCTCAACGCCGACCTCTATGTCGTAGTTATGAAGATTGACCTCGCTCTCCTCGTTTTCAAGAATGTACTCCCCAACCTTCGCCTGAATCTCCGGACTTTTCAGCGGAAATTCCTTGGTTATTCTCCTCGCGGTAACGCGGAAACGGGGCCTCTCAAGGTTCAGCTCGCGCTTCTTCCTCCTGAAGAGCTTTAGGGCTGTCTTGTTGATTTTTTCCATGTTTGCTTCAACTTCCATGGCAGGGGAGAGGGAAACTATTCCGAAAACGCGCGTGAGGACGTCTACAGCCTCCTTGGCCCTGTTCGTCCTTACTAAAACGCGACCGTGCTTGGCCTCAACTTTTTTGAATTCAATCCCCTCGCTTACCAACGCTTCGCGTATGTTGTTCATGAGGATGTTCTCAAACCATCTCCTCGTCTGCCTCGACTTCGTTCCTATCTCACCGTACCTAACGATGACAACGTTCATGGCTCAACCCACCGGTCCGAGTGGATGGGGAAACTTGACGACTATCTCAACGTACTTCTGGATGACCGTGTATAGGACAAGGGACATGATGTATGACGAAAGCAAAATGAGCTCGTTCATCTCAAAGATGTGCCTGGCGAGTTCCTTTGCCCTCGGCGTGGCGTCAACGATGGTTCTCATGTAGCGGACCTTCCAGTTCTGGTTCATTACTATGAAACTGACAAGGAACAGAACGCCCACTAACCCCCACATTTTGCCAAAGGCCAGCATAAGGAAGAGCGTCGAGGTCATGACGAGCCATCCACCGATGACGCCGAGCAGGATTACGAACTCTATCATGGCTATCGTCTTTGCTTGGGTGATTAAGATAAAAAAGTTTAGATGAACTTTGTTACATCTTCAATACCCTTCTTTCTTTTCCTCGGCTTCGGTTCGTTCTTGGGATAGCCAACGGGAATGACGCCAACGAGGTAGTAGTTCTCATCCAACCCGGCCAGTTCCCTTACCCTCTCCTCTATCCCCCTGAAGTTCGTAACTCCGACGTAGACTGTGCCAAGGCCGAGCTCAACTGCCTTGAGCATGAGGTTCTGGATTGCCATAGCAGCACTCTCAACACTCCAGATGAACTCCACCTCGTCGAACTCTTTTCCTGGAAGAAACCGGACGCGCTTATCTATGAACACCGCAATGTAAACCGGTGCCCTGAACATGCCCTCTTCGTGTATTCTCTTCCTGAGCTTTGCTATCTTTTCCTCGGGTAGTTTGACAGCCTGATAGTAGACCTCCATACCCTCAGCAATGAGCTCATAGAGCTTTTCTCTTGCTTCCTTGTTTCTAAACACAACAAAAATCCAGTTTTCAAGTCCGCTCGCCGTTGGGGCCCGAATTGCACTTTTGATGAGCTCCTTAATATCTTCCTCCGCAACAGGTTTCTCGGAGAAGTATCTAACGGAGGTTCTTCTCCTTATAGCCTCCTCCAGTTCCATGTTCCCACCTCTCCTCATTGGAGATTCGTTTATTAATCCCTTTTCAAAACCAAAGGTTTAATAGAAAAGCCGAGAATTTCCCTTCGGTGAAAAGCATGTACGGATGGAGAGGAAGGCTCGGCCTTATAGTCCCATCATCGAACACCACTATGGAGATGGAGCTTCACGATTACCTCCCGGAGGGCGTTTCGCTCCACACGGCGAGGATTCCCCTCAGAAACGTCAACGAAGAGGAGCTCGTAAGGATGAACACTTTGGCCGTTGAGAGCGCCAAGCTCCTTAGAGATGCCGGGGTTGAGCTGATTCTCTACGGATGCACCAGCGGTTCCTTCATCGGAGGAAAGGACTACGAGAAAAAGCTTGAGATGGAAATCGAAGACGAGGTGAACGTCCCGGTTGTGAGCACGAGCACGGCCGTAATAGAGGCCCTCAAAATGCTCGACGTCAGGGAAATCCTCGTGATAACGCCCTACACCGACGAGATTAACCAGCGAGAGAAGGAGTTCCTTGAGGCGAACGAGTTCACCGTTCTGGACATCAGAGGGCTCGGCATTGAGGACAACCTTGAGATTGGCAAGCTCGAACCCTACACGGCTTACAGACTCGCCAAGGCGAGCTTTACCGATGAAGTAGAGGCGATATTCATAAGTTGCACCAACTGGAGAACCTTCGAGATAATTGAAACGCTCGAAAGGGACCTCGGGGTTCCGGTTGTCACGAGCAATCAAGCTTCCCTCTGGCTCGCGCTGAGGGAAATGGACGTCATGGACAGGATTCCAAGCCTCGGGAAGCTTTTTGTTGAATTTTAAGGCTTTTTCTGCCTTATATTTCAAAACGAAATCCTTTTAAGAAGCATACTGAAAATTCCTATTGATTACTCACTGAAGGTGATACAAATGATGGAGCTCCTCAATGAGGCGAGAAAGCTATCGATGTTCACCGCTTACAATGCGAACGTTGATGCGATAGTATACCTCAACGGGGAAATGATTCAGAGGCTTATAGATGAGTTTGGGGCCGAGGCAGTGAAAAGAAAAATGGAGGAATTCCCAAGGCAGATTGAAGAGCCCATAGACTTCGTTGCAAGACTCGTCCATGCCCTCAAGACAGGTAAACCTATGGAAGTTCCCCTCGTAAACGAGGAGCTCCAGGGATGGTTTGACTCCCGCTTTAATTATGACGTCGAGAGAATCGGTGGACAGGCTGGAATAATAGCGAACCTCTTGGCAAACCTCGACTTCAGAAAGGTCATCGTTTACACCCCACACCTTGCAAAGAGACAGGCGGAGATGTTCGTGAGGAAGCCAAACCTGTTCTACCCAGTCGTTGAAAACGGGAAACTGGCCCTCAAGCATCCGATGGAAGCCTACCGGGAGAACGACCCGATAAAGGTGAACCGTATCTTTGAGTTCCGCGCCGGAACGACTTTCAGGCTTGGAAACGAGACTATAACCGTTCCCTATTCTGGTCGCTTCATAGTCTCGGCCAGATTTGAGAGCATAAGGATTTACACGAGGCCCGAGCTAAAGCCTTTTCTCCCCGAAATCGGACTCCAGACGGACGGTGCAATCCTCTCCGGCTATCAGGGGATAAGACTGCGCTACTCCGACGGAAAGGACGCCAACTATTACCTGAGGGAAGCAAAGAAGGACATACTCCTCCTTAAGAGAGAAAAGGACCTGAAGGTTCACCTTGAGTTCGCATCAATCCAGAACCGCGAGCTGAGGAAAAAGGTCATTTACAACCTCTTTCCCCTCGTTGACAGTGTCGGGATGGACGAAGCCGAGATTGCCTACGTCCTGAGTGCCCTCGGCTATTCGAAGCTGGCTGAAAGGATATTTACCTACAACCGAATCGAGGACACTGTTCTGGGCGGGAAAATCCTCATAGACGAGATGAACCTCGAAGTCCTGCAAATCCACACGATTTACTACCTGATGTACATAACCCACGCCGACAATCCCTTGAGTGAGGAGGAGCTTAGGAAGAGCCTTGAGCTGGCAACGACTTTGGCTGCGGCAAGGGCTTCGCTCGGCGACATAAAATCGCCAGAGAACTTTGAAAGGGGACTAGGCGTTCCCTACAACGAGCGCGGGGAATACGTTAAGCTCAGGTTTGAAGAGGCCAAAAGACGGCTAAGAACGAAGGAGTACAAGATAGTGATAATCCCGACGAGGCTCGTGAAGAACCCGGTTTCAACCGTCGGGCTCGGCGATACAATCTCAACCGGAGCCTTCACAAGCTATCTTGCCCTCTTGAGGAGAAAGGGGGCACTCTAGTCAACCATCGGGCAGTTAATATCACTCAAGGAGTCCCTCAATCAGCTTTGCCTTTTCCTGGGCTTTTTTCAGGTGCTCAACGGTGACCTTCGTGTAAATTTGCGTCGTTGAGAGGTTTGAATGACCTAAAAACTCCTGAATGGCCCTGATATCAACGCCCCTTTCGAGCATGTGGGTTGCAAAGCTGTGGCGGAGCCTGTGGGGGGTAACCTCAACCCCTGCCCGATTCCCGTATTTCTTCAGGAGGTACCAGACGGTCTTGGGTGAGAGCCTGTCCTTCTTCCGTCTCCTCTCCTCAACGAGGAGGTACTCGCTTTCGTCTTCCCTGCTTTCAAGGTATTCCCTTATGGCATCGCTCAGAAAAGCCGGAATCGGGACGACCCTGTCTTTGGCCCCCTTACCACCGCGGACAACCAAGAGGTTCCTCTCTATGTCCACATCGCCCTTCTTCAGGTTGCAGAGCTCGCTGACGCGCAAACCGGCCCCGTAGAGCAGGAGAACTATCAGCCTGTCCCTCTTCCTTGTCGGTGGAATTACCGAGAGGAGCCTCTTGACCTCCTCCCGGGTTAAAGCCTTCGGCAGACTCCTTGGAACCTTCGGTGGCCTCAGCTTCTCGGCTTCCTCGTCGTAACCCTCAAAGCGGAAGTAGGCGCGCAAGGCCTGAACAACGAGGTTAAGGCTTCTGTTGGAGTAGCCTTCCCTCCTGAGTCTGGCCAAAAAACGCAGGGCGGAGCGAGCGTTTATTGTCCCGCCCCACTCAAGGTATCGTCTAACGTAGTAGGAATACATCCTGATTGTGTTGGGACTCTTTCCCTCGAGGTCGAGGTATGTCTCGAACTCCTCTATGACTTCGTCCATAGCTCAGACCTTAAAGCAGTTCGTGCGGCTTGAGCTCGGCCTCAATGATTTCGAGTTCTTCCCCGGGTTTCTCCGTGGGCTCGATCTTTTTGTCTTCCTGCTCTTCCCCAGTTTCCGCTTCATTAGCTTTTCCTTCAAGGCCCTCCTTTATGGCAAGGCTCAGATAGACGGTTTTCATCAGCTCCTCGACGAGCTCTCTGTCCTCTGCAAAGACGTAGCCCTGTCCGACTATGACCTTTCCAGCCAGCCCAAGTTTCTCGACGGCTATAGCAAAAATCTTCTCGTCCGGGACGGGTTCTGCCGGGAACAGGTTCGTCCAGGCCTCTTCAATCTTAACGGGCCTGCTCTTCTTGTCGAGGAGCTCTCTAAGGCCTTCGTTCTCGTTCCTAAGCCTTACGTACTCAGCATGCAACTCCTCGTACTTCTTCTGGAGCTCTTCGTGCTCCTTGTAGAGACTCTCGTAGTCGCTTGCCAGCTGGTCGTACTTGCCCTTGATATCAAGAAGCTGTTTCCTCAGCTCCATGTACTCGGGAAGAACCTGAAGGCTCTTCAGCCCCGCCCTTACGAGGGTGTTCTTGAGCTCCTTCCTAACGAGTTCAACGTCAACGTGCTCTAAGTCGTGCCCCAGGGGGAGTTTCATTCTCTCGATGTGGCCGACCATTTCGCCGAGCTCGTTGAAGAGCCTCTCGGCAAGTTCTCTTCCAACCCTGTCCGCGTCGGTGGCTATTATGAGCAAATCGGCACCTGCCGCGGCGCTTTTTGCTATCTCCACGTTGGTAGTAGGGATTATGGCTGAAATCGTTATGTTGTATTCACTCCCCAGAGCGAGCCCCTGAAGTGCCTTGCTGACGACTTCAACGTCGCTCGCTCCTTCAACGAGAATCCTAACGTCCACTATTGCCATGCTCACCACCGTCAATAATTCTCTCCCCGGTTTAAAACCGTTCTCATAGTTCAACCTTCAGGGAGGGTCTCTCGAGGATAACCTCTCCGGATGGAGACAGCGAGATGGAGAGGCCCTCAATCCTAACTCCCTCCCTAACGGCCTCTCTCAGGAGTTTTGCTATAATGGGGTCCCCTTTCTCGTAGGGCCTGAACTTCTCGACACCTGGCATTGCTCCGATGAAGAATATTATGGCCTTTTTGCCGGAGCGGGCAAGTTCCATGAGCTCACGTATGTGCCTCTGCCCCCTCAGGGAGGGACAGTCAGGATACATGGCGTATTCTCCCCTTTCACCTCCCCTCAACACGGCGCTCTTCATTTCACCGTAGAGCTCTCCGCCGGGACAGGCAAAGAGGTAGTCGAGCCTTGAGTTGCCGACTCGAACTTCTTTCCTCTTTATCACGCAGTCCCTTAACCATGGAATCAGGTTCAGTTCCACGGCCTTCTCGAAGGCCTTAGCTTGCGTCTTCGTGTCTATTACCGCTCCCTTTCCCCCTAAGTCTTCAAAGGCCAGCAGAACGAAGTCCGTCTTTCCACCGCTCTTTGGCAGGCAGAATGCCCTTCTTCCCGGAACCATGAACTCCTCCAGGCGACCGGTGTTTGTGACGAGGGCTTTCTTGAGTTCTCCTTGCACTTCAACAAGGGCCACAAAGCGGTTGAGCCTCTCAATGAAAGTGCAGGGGATGACGTTTAGTTTTAGCAAAACATCTCTCATGATGCCCCTTAGGAGGCTAGAGATATAAACTTTAACCATCACATTTTTATCCAGAAACTGGATAATCCAGATGGTGGATAATAATGAAGTTCTACGACAGGAAGGACGAGATGGAGACATTGAAGAGAGCCCTTAAACTCTCGGATTCCAGGCTTGTTGTTGTCGTTATTACTGGACGGAGAAGGGTAGGTAAGACGAGACTCGTCAGGGAATTCTTCAGGAGGGAGGGCATTGGTTTTCTGGACCTGTTTGTAGGCGTTAAGGGTGAGAAGCTCCTCATGGAGGACTTTGCAAGGGAAGTTGAGCGCTTAATGGGCTACTCCCCAAAGTTTGATAACTTTGGTGAGTTCCTGAGATACCTTGAGCGCCTCGACGTGAGAGCAGTCTTCTTCGACGAGTTTCAAAACGTCCTGCGGGTGAATCCCTCCATGGCCTTCGAGCTTCAGAGGTTCATAGACCGCAACGAGTCCAAGCCCTTGTTGCTCGTAATCTCCGGTTCCTACATCGGTATGATGAAGCGCCTCTTCGCATCGAGGAAAGCGCCCCTCTACGGCAGGAGTACTGTTTTTATGGAGCTTAAACCACTTCGACCACGCCATGTCTTTGAGATGCTAAACGACTTAGGCATCAGAGATTCCGGGGAAAAAATGGCCTTTTACGCGGTTTTTGGAGGAGTTCCCAAATACTACGAACTCGTTGAACTCCTCGAAAAGAAAACTCTTCGTGAGCTTCTTGTCGAGGCTGTCAGGTATTCCACGTTCCTGGTCTCGGAGGGGGAAGGTCTCCTAATCGACGAGTTTGGACGGGCTTACAAGACCTACTACTCAATCCTCAGAGCAATAGCGAGCGGAAAGAACAGGCTCGTGGAGATTGCAAACCTCCTTGGAATGAAGCCAGGAAGCCTATCTAAGTACCTTGATTCCCTTATAGATTATTACGGCATCGTTGCCAGGGAAGTTCCGGTGCTTGGTGGCAGGCGCTCGAGGTATGTGATAAGAGACAACTTCCTAAACTTCTGGTTCAGCATGATTGAACCCCAACTTAGGAACATTGAAGCAGGCGACGTTGATTCCTTTAGACGCTTTCTTGGGGAAAACCTCAATACTTTTCTCGGAAGGGCATTCGAGAGGGTTGTTGCTGACGTTCTATGGGACCTGAACGGAAAAATATTCACCTTTGATGAACTTGGACCCCAGTGGGGTAGGGGATACGAGATTGACCTCGTTGCGGTTAATAAAAAGGAGGAGGCAATTTTCATAGAGACAAAGTGGGGAACTTCAGTGGACGGTCCGAGGGAGATTGGCAAACTAATCGCCAAGGCTAACCTTGTCCCCTGGAGAGGGGAGAAAAGGTTTCTCATAATAGCTAGGGGCTTTCGGCGGAAGTGTGATGACTGCATAACCGTTGAGGAACTCCTCTCACACCTAAACCCTTAAAAGCACATTACGATGACTATCTAAACGGTGGTGTTCATGGTGGACTTTGAACTGCTGAAGAAGATTGTTGAAGCTCCGGGAGTTTCTGGGTTTGAATTCCTCGGTGTCAGGGACGTTGTAATCGAGGCCTTCAAACCCTACGTCGACGAGATTAGGGTTGACAAGCTCGGGAACGTTATAGCCCACAAGGAGGGCAAGAGGCCAAAGGTAATGCTCGCCGGTCATATGGACCAGATAGGCCTCATGGTGACGCACATCGAGAAGAACGGATTCCTCCGGGTAGCTCCTGTCGGCGGTGTTGACCCAAGAACTCTAATAGCCCAGCGCTTCAAGGTCTGGGTTGGCCCGAACGAGTTCATCTACGGCGTTGGCGGTTCAGTTCCACCACACATCCAGAAGCCGGAGCAGAGGAACAAGGCCCCAACGTGGGACCAAGTGTTCATTGACATCGGTGCCGAGAGCAAGGAGGAAGCTGAGGAGATGGGCGTCAAGATAGGCACGGTAATTACCTGGGACGGAAGGCTGGAGAGGCTCGGCAAGCACCGCCTGGTTAGCATAGCCTTCGACGACAGGATAGCGGTTTACACCTTGGTTGAGAGTGCAAGACAGTTGAGCGAGACCGATGCGGACGTTTACTTCGTGGCAACGGTTCAGGAGGAGGTTGGCCTTCGCGGTGCCAAGGTTTCGGCCTTCGGCATAGACCCTGACTACGGCTTTGCCCTGGATGTGACCATCGCGGCCGACGTTCCGGGAACGCCAGAACACAAGCAGATAACCCAGCTCGGAAAGGGAGTTGCAATCAAGATAATGGACCGCTCCGTCATCTGCCACCCGACGATAGTTCGCTGGATGGAGGAGCTGGCCAAAAAATACGAGATACCCTACCAGTGGGACATCCTCACTGGAGGAGGAACCGACGCTGGGGCAATACACCTCAACAAGACCGGCGTCCCGAGCGGTGGCATAAGCATTCCGGCGCGTTACATACACTCCAACACCGAAGTTGTGGACGAGCGCGACGTTGATGCGGCAGTCAAGCTGACGACCAAGGTCATCGAGGAGATTCCGGAGCTCAAGCTTTAATCCCCTTAAATTTATAAAGCTCCTCCCAAACTTTTTTTCAGTATAGGACAAGGGTGTCCAGCGATGGAATCAAGAATTTCAGAAATGCCCTTTTCAGGAGACTGGGAAGCCGTGAAGTGGGTAACCTCTAAACCAAAGGAGCTCTTCAGGTCTCTGCCCTTTGAAGCCGAGGTCTCAGGGGTGGAACCGTTTGATGTTGAAATACGTCTCAAGAGAAAACTGCTTAAATTTGAGTTTCTAGGGAAAATGAACATAGCCTTTGCAGATTCAACGGCCACATACATCATGAAAGGCCCCAAGGGTCTTTTGATACTATCTTTTTCTGTTAGCGGAGACAAGCTCATTTCTCGGGCCTCTGCTGATTTGGTCGAGCGCTTTCTCAGTCGAAAATTAGAGATACTTGCAAAGGGATTTGGTCTTTCCGTCTGTCGTTTCTCTGAAAGCTATCGGAGAATCGTCGGAAAAATCCTGCCAACTGGAAAAGGAGAATTTTACATAAGGGACATGTCATCTGAGGACATTCCGCATTTGCTAAGGTATCTTCGCTTTATCACAAGCGGAACATTTTCTCTTCATGGGAGAGGAGAGAGTGAAGAGTTCAAGATAACTGTTGGAGGTGACCTCGTTAAGAGTATTGAACATGAGAGCTCAGGGGGAAGTGCCATTATCGAAGTTAACAAGCCGTTGCTCGATGTTAGCGAGGAAGATTTCTCAGGCCTCGAGCTCGGGGGGGAGTACCTCCTCAGGGTTGTTCTTTGAAACTTTCTTCTCAAACTTCCATGCCTCGTAGATGAAAAACGCCAAGCCCATCGCCACTCCCCCGAGAACGAACGGAACCCTGCTCGGCAGTGGAAGTCCGCGGTGCCACTTGTGGAGGAGATAGTTCTGGTAAAGGAACAGGTAGCCGAGCCACGCTATTATGAGGGCCTCGACGCCGTATTCAATCAACTTCTTCTCTTTATCTCCCATCTTCACCACGGGAAAGGTTAAAAACGAGCCGTTAAAAACCCTTCCCATGCAGGAACCTGACCTCAGTTATTTTCCCTACGAATCACTCAGACCGAATCAGGCTGAATTCATAGAGCTCGTCCGCGAGACCGCCGAGAGGGGAGAGAATGCGATAATCGAGGCTCCAACGGGTTTTGGGAAGACCGTAAGTGTTCTGGCAGGAGTTCTCCCCGTTGCCAAGGAGCTCGGGTTGAAAGTTCTCTATCTGGCGAGGACCCACAGGCAGATGGACAGGGTTATAGAGGAGCTCAAGGCGATAAACCGGAAGGCAAAGGTCTCTGGCATCGAGCTGAGGAGCAGGAAAGAGCTCTGCCTTCACAACTACCTAACCAGGTTCACGAACGACGCATACACCGCCATGATAGTCTGTAAGAATCTGAAAAAGCTCGGCAAGTGCGAGTTCTACGAAAACGAGAAGAGGAAAAAAGCCGAGTTCAACGAGCTCGTCAACTTCTTCCTCGAGAGTCCATCCCATCCATCGGAGATTTTAAGCTACGCCGAAACGCTCGAGCTCTGCCCCTACGATTTGACCAAGAGGATAGCCGAGAAAGCGGACGTCATAGTTGCGAGCTACCTCTACGCGATAAGTCCGAGCATAAGGGAGAGCCTAATAAGCTCGCTCGGCGTTGATTATTCCGACTTGATAATCGTCTTTGATGAAGCCCACAACCTGCCCGACCAGGCGATTTCGGCTTTAAGCGACAGGCTGAGCATTCACACGGTCAACAGGGCCATCAAAGAGGCCGACGAATACAGGGAGAATGAAATAGCGAACTTTCTGAGCATATTCGCAAAGGGCCTGGAGTTGCTCTTCAACGAAAGGCTCTCAGACAGGGAGATTAAGGAAACTCCCATTCAGCCGGAGCTAGTCTTTGCGCACCTCATAAACACCCTGGAAATAAGCTCACGCTGGCTCGTCAAGACCCTCAACGAGATGGTCTCCATCGGAGAGGCGATAAGGGAGGACAGGATAGAGAAGGGAAAGCCACCGAGGAGCTACATCGGTAGAGTTGGAGAGTTCCTGCTCCTCTGGTTTTCGCTCATCGGACGTGAGGATTATCTGTTCCTCCTCAGCAGGGAGAAAGGACTGAGCCTTGAACTCGTTGCCCTGGACCCTTCGAGGGCTTTAACGTTCCTCCACGACGTCCACAGTGCCTTCTTCATATCCGGAACGCTGACGCCACTTGAGGCGTTCCGCGACGTTATGGGAATCGAGAGGGCCAGACTAAAGAAGTTCCCCCGGATTGTAAAGAGGGAAAACGCGCAGGTTTTGGTTGCCAAAGACGTTTCAACGCGCGGTGAGGAGCGTTCTCTGGCGGTTTACAAAAAGATGGTTGACTATATCGTCGAGGCCGTGAAGCTCATCCCAAAGAACGTGGGGGTTTTTACGGCATCTTACGAGGTCCTCCAGGGCCTTCTCTCGGCCAACCTCCAGGTTCGGCTTGAGGAAACCGGAAAAGCCGTGTTCATCGAGAGACAGGGCGTCAGCTCGTCCGAGAACGATGCGATGGTGGCGAGCTTCAAGGCCCACGCGAAGGGCAACGGTGCGGTACTCCTCGGCGTCATGGGCGGCAGGAACAGCGAGGGACAGGATTACTCGGGAGATGAAATGAACGGGGTTATACTCGTGGGGATTCCCTACGCGAGGCCGACGCCGAGGGTTCAGGCTCAGATAAGGTACTTTGAGAGGAAGTTTCCGGGGAAGGGCCGTTACTACGGGTATTATTTGCCTGCCCACAGAAAGCTCGTTCAGGCCGCCGGAAGGGTGCACCGCTCGGCCGAGGAGAAGGGCTCGATAATAATCCTCGACTACCGCGTTCTGTGGAGGAACGTTAAGAAGGACTTCCCGGACTGGATGGTTGAAACTATGAGGCCCGTTGATTTAGCTAGAATGAGGCTTTACCTGAAGCGTTTCTGGTTCAGCGGACTGTGAATTCCTTCTCAACCCTGACCTTGGCTCCCTTAACGTAGGCGAACTTGACAACCTTGTATCTTCCCGGGGGAAGCTCGACGGGAAACCTCTGCTCCATGGTCTCCCCGGGAATGAGGACGATTCGCCTGTTTAGGAAAACTATTCCCGGGTCAATTTTCTGCCAGAAACCGACGTACTCGTAGAGCTCAATCTCGTTGCTCGTCTCGACCTTGAAGGTGTTTGGGTTTGTTATCCAGACGACGAGTTCTCCCTTTCTGGGCTTGACGTCGATGTCGAGTTCAACCTCTGGCGGAGAACCTACGTTTATGACGCCAACCTTGTCATTAGAAGGCACCTTGACAATCTTCATCGGAAAAACTTTGTCATTCACTTAGATAAACCTTCCGGTCGCTGGAACGTGTCTTGATGAAATTTTGCTTACGGGCTGGGTTCTCGAGAAAAGAATGCCCTTCATCAAGCTGGCAGAAAACTACTCGTGTGCTTCTCAAAAAGCAACTAGGTTAGGGGTTTAACACCAAACGGAACCCTTCAAGCAGTTTCAACTCTGATTAACGCCCGAAGGGCGCCGTTTTAGAAGTGAAACACTTTCCAAGGAGCAAATGAAACTAAACCCTCTAAAAATCAACCTTTAGAGAAATGCACGTAATCTTCCGCCAGCGCTTGCGAAGCAAGCAAACTTTGCTTTGCAAAGTTTGACCAAAAAATAAACTTCCACCAAAACAACCAAGAAAAGTTTGCATGTCCCTTCAACATCTCAAACTCAAAGCGGGTTTTCCCCCTAAAACAAAGCAAGTTAAACACGTTTCAACTTTTTCTTAACGCCCGAAGGGCGTTATTCCAAAGAGAAACTATCGAAAAACAAGCAAGTTCAAGAATAAACCCCCTTAAAACTACAATTCCTCAAAAAGGACATGCAAACCTTGGTCAAACTTCGCGAGCAAGCTTTTGGAAAAAGCTTGACCAAAAATAGCCCTTGACCTTCAAGAAGGGCAAAGATTAGTCGTGCATTAACGAAAGGCAATTCAAGTTAGGGTTTAACACTAAACGGAACCTCTTAGGCAGTTTCACTTTTGTTTTTGGCGTCCGAAGGACGCCGTTCTAGAGAGAAACACTCCCAAGGAGCAAGTGAGATGAGAAACTCCCTCATAAAAACTGCAAATTTCAAAAAAGCACCTACTTTTCCGCCAGCGCTTGCGAAGCAAGGGCTGTAATGGTGCCGGGGCGGGGCTTTGAACCCCGGACCTCTCGGTTTCTCAGGCTCCCCCGAAGGGGAGTGGCCCTATGAGCCGAGCGCTCTGACCAGGCTAAGCTACCCCGGCACTGCCCGAGCGCTCGGGTTATACCTTTTGGCCGGCGTTTTTAAATCTTTCGTTAGTAGTAGGCGTATGCCCACGTCAGCTTTCTCCGTATGATTTTTCCATAGTAGTAGCCTATGAGCATTCCCGCGATGAGGCCCCCGAGGTGGGCGTAGGCGTTCACCCCTGGAAGGAAGCTGTTGATGAGGAACAGCACGAAGGCGTTTATAATGGCCATCTGCATGTTTCCCCCGACTACGCCGGTTATCGTTATCAGTGCCCCCGCTATTCCGAAGAGGGCCCCGCTAGCCCCGGCGCTGACGACGTTTGGCGGTAGGAGGAACAGGGTGAGAATGTTCCCGGCGAGCCCTGAGACTATGTAAACCATTGCAACCCTTCTTGAGCCGATGATTCTCTCGAGCTGGCTCCCCATGACGAGGAGGAAGTACATGTTAAATCCGATGTGGATTATGTTAACGTGAACGAACATCGCCGTGAAGGGTTGCCACCATGCGTGTAAATACCTGACAGCGTAGTTCCACTGACCGAGGACGCTGAGAACGTTGTCACTAATCCAGAAGGGGTTTCTGCTGAGTACTGCCTCCACGATGTAAACCGCGACGTTTATGAGGAAGAGTGTAAAGGTTGCCCTCCCATACCTGTGGAAGTACCGTTCAAGGTTCATTTTCGAGCTCCTCCAAAATTAGCTTGAGAATCCTCTCGTTGGCCACCGCAATTACGTTCGTGTTCACCTCTGCATTGAGCTCAAACTCCAGCGGTTTTCCACTCTCGTCGGTGACGATTCCCCCAGCTTCTCTAACGAGCATGACTCCCGCGGCTATGTCCGTTGGCCGGACGTAGTTCCTTATGTCAAAGACGCCGTCTAGCGAGCCCTTAGCCGTATAGGCCATCTCAACCGCTATTGCTCCCAGAACGCGAATCCTCTTGACCTTCCTTACGAGCCCCAGGCATCTACCCCGGGTGTAAAAGCTTATCGCTTCCTTTCCGGGCTCTGGGTTGTTGACGTGAATGGGTCTTCCGTTGAGATAAGCCCCCTCACCGGGTATAGCCTCGTAGAAGGCCTTTGGAAAGAACTCGTAGATGGCCCCATAAACGGGTGTCTTTCCCTTGAAGACCGCGAAACTGAATGCAAATATCGGTATTCCCATCGAGAAGTTGTACGAACCGTCGAGAGGGTCAACGACGACGGTGTAGTCGCTTCCGTGGTCAATCTCCCCAACCTCTTCGCTCACCACGTTAACGCCGAGGGGGTCGAGGTGCCTTATTATCAGGTCTTCGGCAACCTTATCGACGTATTTTGTAACGTCACCGCTTACGTTAGTTCCAACGGTTTCTCCGGCCTTTTTAGTCCCAAAGAGGGGCATTATGGTTTTTTCCAAATCCTTCGCCATGTTAAGCGCTATCTCGTTCCAGGGGTACATCTAAATCACCTCAGGAGAGCTATAAGCAGGTTTCTTGTCCCGGGGCCGAAGCCGAGGATAAAGATTGTGAGTTTGACAAAATTTATCAGCTCGGGATCTTCCTCGGTCATCAGCCTGTCCAGAATGTAAACGACAAGGGTTATTATAACGAGCTTTTCAAGGTACATAACCGCGGGGGTTCCGAAGATGTTCATCAGTGTTCTCGCGAGGACGTGTTGCTCCCAGAAGCCGAAAAACTGGATTCCAACGAAGGTCGTCGTTGCGTCGTAGAAGTGGGTATAGAAGAGGATTCTGTTGTTTCTGACGAGTTCAAACTTCTTCGAAAGAACCCATATGAACGACTCAGCGATGATAAGGCTTGGTATGAAGTACTTGAAGTAGTCCCATCTAACCGAGAGCTTATCCCAGTTGATGACCATTATGAAGAGCAGACCCGCAACCAGAATCCAACCGAAGTCGCGGTAAATGGAGTAGAGTCTCTCATCGTTGCAGTGTCTCCACACCACGAAGAGCGATGCTATTGCAAAGCCCGCTATCACAAAGTATCCACCCGGGCTGACGGTTAGATACGTCCGCGGAAGGAGGCCTATATCAGTTATGCTCCTCATAAGCGGGCCTAGGAGAATGTAGGGCATTAGAGCGACGAAGAAGCGTTCGTCAATCTTTATTCCCATTCTCTTGAGCATCTTATAGAGAAGCAGAACCGCGACCCCAAGAATCAGGGCGTAAACTAGCGTGTTCACAATGTTGTAGCCCTGGTTGTATTTGATTGGCTCAACGAAATAGCGGTAAAAAAACTCGTAAAACCCCATTCGACCACCATAGAGAGTCCTTCCGATAGTCTTAAAGCTTTTCCTTCTGAGAGATTAGGGGACGGTGAAGGGCATGAAGGGAGTTCATCTTATGCAACTTCCCAGGGAGGTGCTCCTCGGCGAGAACCTGAAGGGAGAAGTTATTAACGTTGCGAGACGGCTTGGCCTCGGTGAGAAAGTTATAGTGCTCTACGGGCCAAAGACAAAGGAGATAGCCGGTAAAGACGTTGAGAAGAGCCTCAAATCCGAATACGACGTTGTTCCTCTGACAGTTAAGAAAGGTGCCACAATGGAGGAAGTCGAAAGGACGATTGGACTGGTAAGGGACGAAAGCGCTGACTGGGTAATAGCCGTTGGAGGGGGAAGTATAATAGACGTGGCCAAGCTTGCCTCCTTCAAAACGGGTGTTCCCTTCATCAGCTTCCCGACCACGGCATCTCACGATGGCATAGCCAGCGCCAACGCCTCGATAAAGGATTTGGGCTCCAAAACCTCGGTAAAGGCCGTTCCTCCCGTTGCGGTCATAGCCGACGTTAAAGTCATCAAGACGGCACCGTATCGCTACCTCGCGGCCGGTGTCGGCGATACGATAAGCAACCTTACGGCCGTTAAGGACTGGCAGCTGGCCCATAGGATAAAGGGCGAATACTACAGCGAATACGCGGCCTCGCTCAGTCTTATGAGCGCCAAGATGGTCATAAGGAATGCCGACATAATACGCCTCGGCAACGAGGAGAGCGTGAGGAAGGTCATAAAGGCCCTAATCTCCACGGGCGTTGCCATGAGCATAGCAGGTTCTTCAAGACCTGCAAGCGGTGCCGAGCACCTCTTCAGCCACGCACTGGACATGCTGGCTGAGAAACCGGCGTTGCACGGGGAGCAGGTTGGGGTCGGGACGATAATAATGGCTTACCTTCACGGCCTGAAATGGGAGCGTGTTAGGGAAACCTTAAAGAGGGTTGGCGCCCCAACAACAGCGTATGAACTTGGAATCGAACCCGAGTTGATAATCGAGGCCCTCACGATTGCCCACACTATAAGGCCCGAGCGATACACAATCCTCGGGAAGGACGGTTTAACGAGGGAAGCGGCCGAGAAAGCCGCTAAAATCACCGGAGTTATCTGATTATCTTTCCTTACAACTTCAGGAGGTGTTTGGAATGGCCATAATCACGTTAGTTGGTGAAAAGTTAGCCAAACCGGGTGTTGAGTTCATATTCTACGGTCCGGCCGAGCCATGCAAGACCTGTAAACTTGCAGGGGTATGCGTTGGAAACCTCGAACCAGGAAGGAGGTACAAGATTCTCAGGGTTAGGAGCATGCCCTCGCACTCCTGTCCATTACATGAGGGAAAGGTCCGCGTTGTCGAGGTCGTCGAGCCGAGCATTGAGGTGGCGATAGAGCCGAGGTTGGCTATAGTCGGCTCGATAATTCAGCTCAAGTTTGAGGAGTGCAGTGACCCGAAGAAGAGGGAAGTCTTTAAGCCCGAGGGGCTCTTTGAGGGCGACCATGTGAAGATAATCGAGGTAACCGGGGAAATAGAGTGCGATGGAAAGACGTACAAGATAGTCAAAGTAATGCGCAAGAAGGACTAACCGGCAAAGACTATCCTTTCTTCTTTTCCAGTTTTTATCCGATACGCTCTCATCTTCCCCTCCAGAAAGAGCTTTATCGCCCTTAGAGTCCGCTCTTTTCTCAGGAATTCTTCCCTTGCAGTCCTGACGTCAACTTTCCTAAAGCGAACACTGAAGCCGGGCCTTAGCTGGGCAAACCTGGACAGGTGGGCACTTATAACGACCCCTATTCTGGAGTAGCCACCCGTTGTCTGGGCATCCTTCATCATCACTATTGGCCTTCCGTTCGCTGGAACCTGAACCGTTCCGGGAACTAATGGGCCGGTAACTATCCCGGCACCCTTTTCGGAGTGCTCTACTGGTCTTCCGTCGAGCCGGTAGCCCATTCTGTCGGATTCAGGCGTTAAGGTGTAAGCCTCGCTCAGAAAGGTTTCAATTCCCCTTTCAGTAAAGTGCTCCAAATCCGGGCCGAGGATAACGCCAACGGTTATTTCTTTTCTGGAATAATCCGGTCTGAGCTCCTCGGGAAGGCATTTTCCCTCCTTTCCAGTCAGTATTGAGTACCCAAAGGTTAGTTCATCCCCCTCCTTTAGTGGCCTTCCAAGCCCTGCCCTTGGATAGGCGGAGCAACTCCCGAGTAATTTTTCGCAC
>NZ_JALVAO010000069.1 GCF_027011145.1 Thermococcus sp.
CCTGTCGCCCGCGTATTGATAAACGAGAACGCTCTCGCTCCCATGCCTTGCAATAATCTCCCTCAGCTTTCCGGCTACGAGGTCTATCGCCTCTTCCCAGCTCGCTTCTCTGAACTTTTCGCTTCCCCTCTCACCGATTCGGATTAACGGTTTCCTTAGCCTGTCTTCTGAGTGGAACCACTTCGGGAGAAGGGCGCCCTTTGGACAGAGGAAGCCCGCGGTTATCGGGTGTTCCGGGTTACCTCTAACCCTGAGCCTTCCGTTCTTCAGCTCGCTTACCATCGAGCAGGTGTCGTAGCAGTCTCTCATGCAGGCGGAGAACATGGACATCACAGTGAGAGCTTGACCCTGAGAGCAACATTCCTCTCAGTGAGAACCCGTCCTATTTCCTCCGGGAGAACGGCCATATCCCACGCCTTAAAGGGTCCGTATTCCCTCATATCTGGTCCGAGAATCGTGGGCAAATCGACGGTTATTATGTACGCCTCCTCGGGGGTTACCCCAGCTGGTGTCTTCTCTCCAGTATTCTCGGTTGCCGTGAGTTCTTTTTCGACTTCGATTTCGTCAACTTCTGGCAGTTCCTCCCTCTCAACAAAGGCCCTGAGGATTTTGAAAATCTTGAACTCTTCAGCGGTCATTTCAGCGGGTTTTCCTTCAACGGCGAGGTCCACTATCTTGTGGAGGCGAAGCTTGATTATCTCCCTCATGAGCTCCTCGGCAATCCTGAGCTGGGCCAGGTAAAGTCTTTCCTCGACGTTTTCTCCCCTTTCACGGGAGTTTTCAGCGCTCAGTTTGAGGGCTTTGATTAGGCTGTCGAACTCGCGGTAGAAGTCGCCGTCAAGTTCCGTTAGCTCCACACTGGAGAGCTCCTGCTCAAGTAACTCCCTGAGCTTGACGATGTCCATGAGACCACCTCATAGAAAAGAAAGGGGAAAATCACTCCTCAACGCGAGGTGCAAGCAGGAATACGAGCTTTCCTTCGTCCCTAATCAGATACTCCATCTGGAGGGGCATCTCGTTTCCGAAGCGGAGTATGACTTCATCGGCCTTGCCTATGCCCTTGATCATGTCGCTGAGGTAGCTGATACCGTAGGCGCTCTTGGTTTCCTCCTCGACCTCAAGGTCGAGTAAGCCTTCGTCCTCAAGGGTGAGCTTAATCTCAACCTCCTGAGTTTCGCCCTCGGCCTTCATTATGAACTCGTTCTCTGTTGCGATGAACTTTATGGCGTCGCTGACGAGGGAGGCATCTTTAACGGCCTCCTTGAGAACCTCTCCGAGAAGGACGACCTTGGCCGTGAACGGGAGCTCTGGAAGTTCGAGCTCAAGCTCCTCAACGTCTATGAGCGGGAGGCGGAACGTTCTCTTTGCAGTTCCCTCAAAGGTTATTTCGAGGAAGTTCTCTTCGCCTTTTCTGAGTATGAGAGTCTCCTTGGCCTTTCCGCGCTTGAGTATCTTTTTGAACTGGTCCATGTTGATTCCGATGGTTTCCGGTTCCTCGACTTCGTACTTTGAGAATATGCTTTCCGGTAGGTTCAAGTCAATGAGAACGACCCTGCTCGGGTCCATAGCGCGCATGCTTATTCCTTCCTCTGTGAATTTAAACGCTGCTTCATCTATGAGGTTGCTGGCTGTTGCTATCAAGCTGGCAAAGTCTTTAGCCCCATCAAAAACGACCTCAAATGGCATTTTCATCCCTCCAGTATTTTGAGCATAAGCCTAATTCTTTCTTTTCCCCGGAATAAATAAGCTTTTCCGTTGTCGGTATCTGGTATTCTAAGGTATGCCTCTTCAAGCTCCTTAAGGGCCTTTTTTGCGAGTCTGATGAGGGTTTCTCTCTCAATCTCGTTCACTCGTAGGCCCTCCACACGTAGCCACACTTGGTGCACTTATAGAATATCGTGCTCGGCTCATCTCCAGCCCTCGTCTGCATCTCCCACCAGTAGGCAGTATCGTTACCGCACTTCGGACAGGTGACCTTCGTCGTCGGCAACGTCTTTATGTCCTGCTCGATGACTACTATCTCCTCATCGGGCTTGTGCTCAACTTTCTGTGTTATTCTAGTCTTTTCTCTGTCTTTCTTTTCGTCAAAGGGCTCCTCATAACCGCAAACCCTACAAACCCAGACCTTTCTTTTCCTGTCGGGAAGCATGAGGTTACCGCACTTGGGACAGAACTTCATAAAACATCACCTCTTCGGCCGGGGTTGGGGTATGCTGTGAAGAATAAAAAGTTTTGCTAAGGGTCAATAAAGAAAACTTGAAAGTTTATTCTTTAATGTAAAATTCTGCACTAACAGAGAATGTTTTGTCCTTTGTTGATATCTTCTTTACTATCTTGTAGTGCCCAGGTGAAAGTCTGAGCTTGGCCAAATCTATCTTCTGGCTCCAGCTTTTTCCTGGTTCGAGCTGAACGACAGACTGTATGAACATAAGATCGACTTTTACCTTGGTCCATTGGCCATTATCTTCCCTATAAAGTTCAAAGGAGTAACCGAGGGTTACTGTTTCATTTCCATTGTTTGTTATGGTTAGTATCATAGTATCTGTCGGACTATACTGCTCTTTGTCAAGGGATAATTTAATTGGGATTTCTTCGGGAGGAGACGCTTTTGCAGGGCCGTTGAAAAACATTAAATAACCCGCTATCAGGCCGGCTATTATTAAAACCACGAAGATAATCCTCTTCACATTCCCTCACCTTGAGAATAGAATGGCCAAAGGGATAATTAACGATTTCGTTCACTTCAATATGATTTGAAGGCGTTGATTTAATGTTATGATTTTAGCGAATCTGATTTTAGCAATCTTATTTGAATCGCGCACCACGGTGCCTGGCGGGGGTGCGCGGTGAATGAAGGCCAGGCACCGCTGAAAACGGCTTGAAAAGAATCCTTATAACCTTTTCTTCAATAAAATCCGAGCAAAAAGATAATGCATTGAAAACAACTCAAGAGGAAATTGAAAATGGTGGAGAGAAGCCAATCATTCTTTGAGAGGCAATCCGTGGTCAAAGGAGTAGTACACCTTCTGGAACTCGGCACGGAAGCCGTAGACGTCGCGCCTGACTTTCTTTGGATCTTCCTTGTCAATAAGAACCCGCTTCATAAAGTGGGCAATCTCCTTCATGTCATCTTCAAACATTCCAACGCGGGTCATCTCTTGGACGCCTATCCTGAGACCGCTCGGCTCGTTGACCTTCTCAAGCGGGTCCCATGGCAGGAGGTTCTTGTTGAGGATTATGCCTGCCTCCTCCAAGAGAGGAGCCGCCCAGCCTCCAGCAGAGGGATGGAGGTCCGAGACGTCAACTATTACCTGGTGGCTCTCGGTGTAGCCCTTGTCCTCACCTATGACCTTAAAGCCCTCCTCCGCCAGAGCCTCGGCGAGGGCCTTCGCATTCTTGATTATCTGTCTTGCATACTTCTCACCGTATTCGAGCATCTCGGCCGCGGTGAGAGTCTTTCCTGCCATGTGGTGGAGGTGGTGGTTGCTCAAAACGCCAGGGAAGATGGCCCACTGGAGCTTGGCTATCTCTTCGGTCTCGCCGAAGCGCTTGTAAATTATGACACCGCCCTGTGGTCCCGGGAAGGTCTTATGGGTTGAGGCGGTGATTATGTCCGCCCCCTCGCGGAGCGGGTCCTGGAACTGCTTGCCCGCTATAAGCCCAAGGACGTGGGCACCGTCGTACATGACGTATGCTCCAACCTCCTTAGCGACGGGCGCGAGCTCTTTAACCGGGTGCGGGAACGGGAAGAGCGAACCACCGAAGACGACTATCTTGGGCTCGAGCTCGCGGATGAGCTTCTCGGCCTTGTCAACGTCGATGTTGAATTCCTCGTTATCAAAGGGCCAGGTGTGAACTTCCAAACCTCTCATTCCCGCCGCACCGAAGGGCATGTGGCTTATATGACCACCGTGGCTGGTGTGAAGGACTATTGCCTTGTCCCCGGGCTGGGTTAGGCCGAAGAAGACCGCCTGGTTGGCGTTGGTTCCGGAAATCGGCCTGAGGTCAGCGAAATCACTCTGGAAGAGCTTGGTGAAGAGCTCAACGCCTATGAGCTCAACCTCATCAACGTACTTACAGCCCTGGTAATAGCGTTGCTTCGGCCAGCCTTCGGCGTACTTGTGCATAAAACCGCTAGCTACAGCCCTGGTGACGGTCGGAGAAGTAACGTTTTCGCTTGCTATGAGGTTTATTGTGTGGGCCCTCCAGTGCTCGTGGTCCTCAATAAAGTTCAGAACCTTGTCGCGGTATTCACGGTAGCTCATCGTGGACACCTCGGTTGTGCTTTAAACGATGGGGATATAAACCTTACCACACCTGTGCACACGTGCAGAGTTGTGCATTACCGTATCCGATGGGTTCTTAAATCCGAAACCGAGAGGTGCTTCCATGATTGCCGGCAGGGTCGAAGGACTCAGTGATGACGGGTTGGGAATCGTAAAGGCCAAAAAGAAGCCAGTTTTCGTTCCGTTCACTTATCCTGAGGATTACGTGGAAGTTCACGGCACAAGAAGGCGCTTTGGAAGGCTTCTCGCGAAGGACTTCGTTCTGCTCGAACACTCGCCGTTAAGGCAGAGGCCCAGGTGCCGGCACTTCGGGAAGTGCGGTGGCTGTCTCTGGCAGGGGCTGAAATACAAGGTTCAACTCGAACTTAAGGGTGAACTTTTCGAGCGAATCACGGGGATAAACGCACCCATTAAAGGCTCACCAAAAATCTGGGGATTCAGGAACGTCAGCAACTTTATGGTAAGCAACGAAGGAGTCGGCCTCAAGGAGTACGGCAACCCCCTCGGAGTCGTCGATTTAAGGGAGTGCCCTGTGTTTTCAAAGAGAACGCCGGAATACCTCCGCGCTCTTAGGGACTTCTTGGTAGAAACGGACCTTAAACCGTGGAACCTGAGACAAAGGAAGGGTGACGTTCACTACCTCCAGGTGAGGGAGGGAAAGTTCACGAGTGAAATCATGGTCAATCTGATTGCTCACGTCGAACCTTCGGGGGACGTTTTGGAGGCTTTCACGGACTACTTTTCCTTCGCTACCTCCCTCTACTGGAGCATGAAGGCAGATGAGAGGGACGACCCCCGCGGTGAAGCGGAGCTCATATCCGGGAAGCCCTTCATTAGGGAGAGAATTGGAGACGTTGTTTATCTGATTCACCCGAATAGCTTTTTCCAGACCAACAGCTATGCTTTACAGCTCCTCCTCGGGGCCGTTGAGGGCTTTGCAGATGGGGAGAATGTCCTTGACCTTTATTCTGGCGTTGGGACGTTTGGAGTTTATTTGGCAAAGAGGGGTTTTACAGTTGAGGGTGTGGAAATCAACCCCTTCGCCGTTGAGATGGCCAACCAAAACGCCCGGATAAACGGTGTTAGTGCAACTTTTAAGGTAGGAAGAGCCGAGGAGACGCCAATAGGGGACTATGACACTGTAATCGTTGACCCGCCGAGAAAAGGACTCAAAGAAGTTTCAGAGCTCCTTGTGAAAAGCGAGGTTGAGAAGGTCATCTACGTCTCCTGCAATCCAAAAGCGTTTAAGCTCGACTACGAGAGGCACCTGAAAAAGACCTACCGCGTTGAAAACGCCGTCCTCATCGACATGTTCCCCCATACGCCACACGTCGAGGCGGTGGTTGAGCTGGTTAGGAAGCGTTAGGCCGTATCCAACTTGGCCTTCAGTCAAAGTCCCATATCGTTCTTCCCTTGTAGAACAGCATCACGTAGCCACAGTTTTTGCAAATAACAATCTTGACCTTGTGGGCGGTAAACCCCCACTTGCTGTCGAGCTTGCCTTCCTCAACCTGAAACTCCGTTCCACCACAGAGGGGACAGACCAGCTGACGCCTTTCCACAAGTCTCACCACTTAAAGTTGGAAGAAAAGGTATAAAAACCTATCGGAATCAGACCGCCCTCCAGAAGGGGTCTTGCTTCGCCTTGACCTTTGCAATCATCTTGAGTGCCCTCAGGTCGCTCTCGTCCAGCTCGTCCCTGAGCTGTTTGAGGAGGACTATAACGTCGTTCTTGCTCAGGTCAACGTAGAGCGTCTCGCCCGGGTGGATGTGCCTGCCAACTATGGCCCCCTCAATCGCTATCGCAACGGCGTCACCTTTCCTTGCCTCCTGGACGAAGTCGTTCTTGTTCTTTATTGACTTGATGACGCCGACTTTCTCGCCCGTCTCCTTAATAAGGGTAACTCCCGGCCTTATTCTGCCCTCGAGGACTTCAACGCCAACTATCGCCGGCTTACTCCTCCTGAAGACGTAGCGCTCGTCGGGGTAGAGCTTGATTACTCCCGGGAAGGTGACGTTCTTCAAAAGCTCGCGCTTCCGCTTTTCTTCCTCGGCTTTGACCCAGGCCTCGTAGTCCTCGATGAGCTTGTAGATGACGTTGCCGACGAATATAGGAACGCCCTTGGCCTTCGCTACTTCCTCAGCGTCCTCGTTAACCTTCACGTTGAAGCCAAGAACGACGCCGTACTTCGGTTCTTCCTCTTTAACGCTTAAGGCCTCCATCACATCGGTCTTGCTTATGTTCCCGACGTCGGCCTTCCTTATCGGAATTCCCTTCTCCTGCAGTTCCTTGCTCAGGGCCTCGAGAGAACCGAGCGTGTCGGCCTTAACTATGACTCCAATCTTTCCGGTGTTTATGACGACGCTCTGTATCTGGCTAAGGATTTCCTGCTTGGCCTTCTCTATCTCCTCCTCGCTCCTCGCGGCTATGACGGGTGAGCCTGCTAATGCCTCCTCAAGGCCCGGAGCCGCTATCTTGACACCGGCCGCGGCGGTAACTTCATTAACCTGGTCGAAGCGGAACCTCGGGTCCCTAATTTCGTCGAGGGGCTTGGGCTTTAGGAGTGCGCGGATTTTCGTCACTATGGCCTTGTCTTTTCCACCGACAACTATGGTGTCGTCCTTTCTCAGCGTTCCGTCGTAGATGATAACATCTATCGTCGTTCCAAGGCCGAGCTCCTCCCTCACTTCGAGTATCGTACCTCTCGCAGGGCCGTCAACCTCTATCTTGAGCTTCTCCTCCAGGTATTTCTGACTCAGTCCAGCTATGAGCACGAGAAGTTCCGGAATTCCAATACCGTACTTGGCAGAAATCGGGACTATTGCCAGTTCGCGCGTGAAGTTCTGAACTCTATCAAACCTGTTCGCCTGGAAGCCCATCTCGTAGAACTTTCCTATCAGCTCCCAGAGCTTTGTTTCGAGCTCCTGAACTGCCCTCTGGTCCTGCTTCTTAATGTTCACCAAAAACGGCTCGTCTTCCTCGATGACCCAGCCCTTAATCCTGTCTATCTTGTTGGCGGCAACTATGAAGGGGGTCTTGTAGCGCCTGAGTATCTCTATGCTCTCTATCGTCTGGGGCTGGAAGCCCTCGTTGATGTCAACCACCAGAACCGCCAAATCCGCCAGGCTTCCTCCCCTTGCCCTCAAACTCGTGAAGGCCTCGTGACCGGGAGTGTCTATGAAGAGCAAACCGGGGAGCTTTATCTCGCCCTTCCAGAGCTTTATGAGTGGGCCGGCGAGTTGCTTGACGACATCAATCGGAACCTCAGTTGCACCTATATGTTGCGTTATTCCCCCAGCTTCCTTGCCCGCGACGTTAGTTCTCCTTATTCTGTCGAGCAATGTCGTCTTGCCGTGGTCAACGTGACCGAGGACCGCTATAATTGGCTGTCTAATTCTCTTGGCCATTTCCATCACCTAAGCTTAGCTCAAACCAGGCCTTTTAAAGGGTTCGGGGCAAAAATTAAAAACAAAGATAGTAATCCCCGTCGGTGGTTCAATGATAGGGTTTGCCGTTGGGACCATTCTTGGAATCGCGTCCGCTTTATAAAATAGACGAGCTGGTTAGGACGTCTCTCCCGGTTGGTTACACGCTGGTGGCTGGGGCCGGGCTTTCCGCGGGTAAGAGTCATTTACTCTTCCTGCTAGGCCTCGTCTTTGTGACGCGGGAAGTCTTTAAAGGAAGTGCCAAAGAACGAGGTGCTCTACTGCCTGACGGACGATTTAAGTTACGGTGTTTACCGGGCCGGGGATACTCTTGTCGTCGGCGGAAAATTCATCAAGGAATTTTCGCGCTGGAAGGAAGTCGTGGAGTGCCTCCTAAAGGTCCCGTACAATGAGACACGGCAGAAGGCCCTTGTTTATGGGTCATCACTTCTCATAGTTGCTCTGGGGTTCGCCATTTCTCCCGGCTTCATTGCCGTCACGGTGTTGTATGCTCTCGCGTTTGCCTTGGCAGTTGGAACGGCGGTTTATGTTGTGGTCATGACGAGGAAAAGCTCTTGATAAAGAATGTGCGGAGACAATGAAAGAGTACGGCGAGTTCTTAGGGCGAAAACAAAAGGGCGGAAGGAAAGAGCAATGTGATAAGCTAACGCTCCATACAATCCATGCTGTCCAGATATTCCTTTCTGGCCCTGGCGTGGGTGTGGTAGAACCAGTCTGGAGCTTTGCAGTACTCAAAGAGCTCTTCGGGCTTGAAGTAGAGGCTTATCTCCCTCTCAGCGCTTTCCGGGCTGTCGGAGGCGTGGATAACGTTGTATATTGCGTCTCCAATGTTAAGACCATAGTCGCCCCTTATGCTTCCCGGCTCTGCGTCCTTGGGGTTAGTTGCACCGGCCATCTTCCTGACGACGCTTATCGCGTAGCGCCCTTCAACGACCATGACCACGCTCGGGGCCTTGGTTATGTAGTCTATGAGTCCTTCAAAGAAGGGCTTTCCTTTGTGTTCCTCATAGTGCTTTTCAGCCAGCTCACGGTCAATCCATATCATCTTCATTCCCACAATCTTGAGACCCTTCTTTTCAAAGCGACTTATAATTTCGCCCATAAGTCCACGGACAACCGCGTCGGGCTTCAGAATAACGAGGGTCCTCTCTATCTGCTTGTCCGCCATCGGCAACACCGGGTGTAGAATGGGAAAGGTGGTTAATAGGTTTTTTGGAACCATATCAACGCTTGAGAAACGGCTAAACCTGAAACGGGAAGGAAAAGAAAGAAATCACTTCCTCTTGGCCCTCTGGAGTCTGGCCTCCTGGAAGGCTTTGGTCCACTTGAGCTTTCTTGGATTTCTGCCCATGAAGTAGAGCTTCTCGCACTTGCTGGAGCAGAAGAACAGGACTCTGCCGTCGTTCCTGACGAACATTTTTCCTGTCCCGGGCTCGAACTCCCTTCCGCAGTAGGAGCAGACGTTCCAGCGGGCCATCTTCAACGCCTCCTCCTGATTTCTCTCGCCTCTCTTTCAGTCTCCCTGAGGATGACTATATCACCAACGCGAACGGGGCCCTTAACGTTCCTCCTGATGACGCGCCCCTTGTCGCGTCCCTCGAGGATTCTGACCTTGACCTGAGTAACGCCACCGGTGACGCCTGTCCTGCCAACGATCTCGATAACCTCGGCGGGGTAGCCTTCGTCGCTCATACCTCACACCTCGTAAAGACTCGCGGGATGAACCTTAAACCTTTCGTGATAAGGAAGGAAAAGGAGCTCACTTCATGAGCTCCTTAACCTTCATGGCAATCTCCTCAACGAGCTCGCGGGCCTTGCCGGGCTCGATGATGGCAACGCTAGCGGCTGAAACCTCTATACCAGCCGCGGCACCGAGTTCTTTCTTGCTAGGAACGTATATGTAGGGTATCTCCTTCTCCTCACAGAGCGGGGGAAGGTGGGCAACTATCTCCTCGGGGTCAACGTCCTCGGCAATTATAACGAGCTTGGCCTGGCCCCTCTCAACGGCCTTGGTTGTCTCGTTGGTTCCCTTCCTTATCTTTCCGGTGTCCCTCGCTATCTCAACTGCTTCGAGAGCCTTCTCGGCAAGCTCCTGGGGAACTTCAAACTTCACGTAGCTCGGCTTCGCCATCTTTCATCCCTCCGAAACCTCATCGTTCATCTGGTTTTGCGACGGGAGTTTGGGGGAGAATTTAAAAGGGTTTCGCTATCTGACTTTTCTCAATACGAACTCGCAGTGCTCGGCACCCATTGCCTCGCACTTGGTCTCTTCGCCCTCCCAGTGTTTACCCGTAAACTCTGTGAGAAATTGGGCAAAGGAACCAGTGTAGTTGGGGTGAAGTGGATAAGGATAGCCTTTTCCGCCCGGGAAGAGGTTCGTACCCTTTATTATGACGGTTGACTCAGAAAGCTCAACGAGCTCGAGTTTTCCGCCACCACTTGCCATTGTGAACTTAAACAGATCTTCAAGGGCTTCCTCTATGTCAGTACTGTGTCTCTTGGAGTATTCCCCATACCCAATGAATTGCTTTTTACCCCATACATATAGGAGCTCTTTACCCTTCTCAAACCCAAGGAAGTCGTAAACGGTCTCAATTAAGCTCCTCTCTGTTTCTTCTTCTCTTATTTGGACTCTATGGGCTTTTAAGTCTTTTATCCATATTGTTCCGTTTTCACCGGCTTGAAGTTGGGCTTTGAGTCCTTCCAAGCTTTGATAGAGTTCCTTTTTTAGGCTTATCCCCTTGTTCGTTCTTATGTATGAAAACCTCGGTTCTATGACCCTAAGTGGTTTAGGTGAGCGTTTAATTTCAACTACCTCGCGGGATACTTCGATAACGTAATCAAAGGGAATCAGAATCGTGGCGAGGCTTGATTTGTCAAATACGTCTGCACAAAGGGCAACAAATGTAGCCTTTCCCAGAGATTTAACTGAATTCGTCAGCCTAACAATGGCTTTTATGTAGCTTTTTGGGTTTGACTGGAGAGTGTACTGTGATGTTACATCGTCGACTACTAAAATATCGTAGTTACCTTTCTGAAGTTCTTCTTTTATTATGGCGGTTGTTATTCCGAGGTCAAGGGGGTTTGGCAGGACGTTCTTCCCGCTCTGGACTGTTTGCCCGTAGAGGTTGGAGTAGCCGTCGAATATTGTAAGGGATTCATTCAGAAAGGGCTCATAATCTATACCGTGATTCTTGAGCTCTTTAAGGAGGGTCTTAATCGGCTGTCTGAAATCCACGAGAAGAACTTTCCTGCCCGAGGTGAGGGCTTCAAAAACTGCCTGATGCATTAGGATAACATTGTCATATTCTATTGAACCTACGAACGCGACACTTGAACCTTCTTCCACACCACCTCCCAGGATTTCATCGAGCTGTTTTACACCTAGGGATAACATATTTTATCACCCAAAGAAAATTTCTTCAAATGAGTCATTATAACCTTTGCGGATAGTACGTCCAACTGGAGGAATTAACACCAAAATGTGAGGGAAAGTCGCTCAATAATGGGCAAGATGATGTGGTATCAGTAGCGGCCAAGCTCATCATCCCGCCGGTCAGGAAAATAAAAAGCTCATCACCCGGAAGCTAAGCGGTCTCCTTTCCATAACCCATGTAAAGCTCAAGGCTCCTCCTCGCTCTGGCGCGCGGTATGTGGTGTCCCATGATGGCAACTATCCTGTCGGCCTTGGCCTTCCCGTGGTGGAGCATCTTGTTCTCTGTCTTAATCTTCTCAATTTTGAAGGTGTAACCACCGACCTCAACTACTTCCCCAACTGCGAACTCCTCTTCCCTTGGAACCTTAACGCGGAATGACTGGGTTATTCCCTTCGGGAGGTAGATTGATACCTTGATGACCTTCGGGTAAGTTAGGCTCTCGCCCCAGAGGGTTTTTATCTCCTCAACTCTGGCCCTGTTAACCCTCTTTCCCCCTTCGAGCTCGATTCCGGTAATCCTGACCTCGTCCTCCTCGGTCTCAACGATGTCCCCGACCCTGATTTCTTCCCCCTCCGGCAGTTCCGCCTTGCTCTTGAAGCTCACCTCGTGCTTGCTCACTATGAGCGGGATCTTTACGAGCTTTGGAAGGGTCACGTGCCAGACGTTACCGCACTCGTTACAGCGTAGGGTCAGCTCCCTTCCGCGCTCTTTAATAACCTCGACGTCATCGCTACCGCACTCGGGACAGATGAAGTACTCCTCCATTTTCCTCACCGATGGGAGAAGAGGGGAGGGAGTTTATAAAGGTGCCCTACGGTGCTAAAGCTGGCTCCCCTCCTCGGGGTTTTTAATCTTCAACAGCGGGCAGACCTCCATACACTCCCGGCAGTGAACGCATCTGTTCCAGTCGACCACTATCTTCTTGCTCTTCTCGTCTATGCTTAGAGCATTTTCAGGGCACTTCCCAACGCAGACACCACAGCCAACGCACTCGTAGGCCCTCTTAACCAGATAGTAGGCACTCCACGCCTCCTCCTCGTTCGGCGCTCTGGCTTTCCTCGTCCCGGTGAGGAACTCAACCCTTCCAGCCCTGATAACGTCCCCTTCAACGGAAACCTCTCCGAGGATTGGGGCAACCTGGAGGAGGCGCCTTTTGTTGAGGATTGTGTTGAACTCCAGCTCATAACAATCTGCAGTTTCCCTTATCTCCACCCTTACCGGCTCCCACGAGCGCTCCTCCGGAATCTCAACGCCGAGCTTTCTCGCTATGGCCTTTTCGCCCTTGCTGAGCTTCTTCCACCGCCAGAACCCGTAGGTAATCCACTCCTCCGGAAGGTTAAAGCGCTTCCTCCAGTAGTCCAGGGCCTTAAACCACTTCTCCCACAGTTCGGGCTTTTCCCTCTTGAGCCTCTCGAACTCAGCGAGGGAAGCGCTCGGGCACAGGAAACAGCCTATCCTGTCGAAGCCCCTCTCGTAGAGCGGGTTGTATGGGAGGTTCCTGCTGAAGATGTAGAGCCACACCTCTATTGCCCTCCAGTGGAATATTGGGGATGCCCCAATCTCGTTGGGCACCCACTCGTTTCTCCAAACTCTGGGTTGCTTAAAGCGCTTTATGCTCTCGTACTTCCTCTGGCCGACGAACATTAGAACTCCTTTCGGGTAGTTCTCCTTTATGGCCAAAGTTATCGGCCCGAGCTTCGTTACCTTACAGCACCAGCGGTAGTCCCTCCCCGGTGGAGAGAAAACGTACAAAGCCCTCCAGAAAGCATCTCCAGCGTCTGCAACGACGAACTTTATTCCCTTCGGCTCGAGCTCCTTTCTCAGCTCTTCCACATACTCAACAGTCTCGGGAAACTCTATTCCCGTGTTGTTGAAGAAGACGGTGAAGTTTTCTCCAAACTCCTCCAAAGCGAGTCCCAGAACCGCCAGGCTGTCCTTTCCGCCTGAGAAGGCAACCGCCACCGGAAGGTCGGAGTATTTTTCAGAAACGCGCCTCATGAACTCCCTGGATTTCATTACCTTTTCCTCAAGGGCTATGCTGTTCGCCCTCAGGACGTCCTCAAGGGTCGCTTTCTTTCCCTCGCGGTAGCTGACCCTTTTCTGCCTCTTCGGTTTAACTCCAGTCCCGCGCTCGCCCCTGATTAAAGCTTCGTAGTCCTTCTTGGCTATCCCCGTGGCAAAAACCTCGCCCTCCTCTGAGATGAGGATTACCTCGTCGTTCACCTTTATACTGGAATCAGCTTCGAGAACGCCAACTGCCAAGAGATTAGCTCCCCTCTTTATCGGCTCCACCGCGCCTTTGTCAACGATTACCCACTTTTTCATCTCTTTTCCGTAGAGTTTCCAGAGGGCAATGGCACCTTCGACCTTCAAACCGGCCCGCCATTTAAGTTCAACGGGGTCGAACTTGACGTAGCCAAAAACGTAGCCGTCAACGATTATCTCGTAGGCCTCATCCTCGCTCGGAAGCTTGTTGAGGAGGACGACCTTTCCGTCGAGGACTTTACCTACATCAACGCCGAAGTGCTCCCTGAAAACCTCCTTGATGAATTCCAAATCCCTCTGGAAGGCGAACCTCAAATCACCCGGTGGCGTTATGTCGAGGCGGAACACGCTCTCCTTTCCATGTACCGCACAGCTATCGCCGATGAGCGGGACGTTGCACTTTTCGCACCAGTTTATGTAAGCCTTACCGAGGAACACAGGCCTTCCCATGTTCTCACCTGAGGCGAGAAGAGGTTTATCATTTATAAACTCGGCGATGTTTCGATACCCATTTAAGGGTAGGCATCTTTCATTTCTACGGTGGTCTGAATGACGCGCAAGCTCTACTACGAGGACGCCTACCTGAAGGAGGCAAAGGCAAAGGTCGTGGAAATCCGAGAGGACGCTTTGCTACTCGACCAGACGATATTCTATCCAACCGGTGGCGGTCAGCCCCACGACAGGGGTTGGATAAACGGCGTCGAGGTTCTCGACGTTTACAAGGACGATACAGGAGATGTGTGGCATGTTGTGGCTGAACCCGAGAAGTTCAAGGTTGGCGATGAAGTTGAGCTCAAGATAGACTGGGACTACCGGTACAGGCTCATGAGAATCCACAGTGCCCTTCACTTACTTGAGCATGTCCTCAACGAAGTCCTGCCCGGAAAGTGGGAGCTCTACGGGAGTGGAATGAGCGCCGAGAAGGGTCGTTATGACATCCTCTACCCGGAGAACGTCAATCAGTGGAAGGAGCAGATTATAGAGACCTTCAACCGGCTCGTGGATGAGGGCGGTGAAATGAAGATATGGTGGGAGGGAGAGACAAGATACACCCAGATAAGGGACTTTGAGGTAATTCCCTGCGGTGGAACCCACGTGAAGGACATAAAGGAGATAGGGCACATCAAAAAGCTCAAGCGCTCCAGCCTTGGAAGGGGAAAGCAGAGGCTTGAAATCTGGCTTGAGGACTGAGCCCTCTTCTTCTCTTCCCCTGCATAGCCCAAAACTTTCTGTGTGGATTCCTACACGGCAAATCAGTACTGACTCCTTACTTCTCAAACACATAGAAATACCGCTCAAGGCTTTTGTGAACCTTCTGGTAATACTTCCCCACAAGTCTGAAGCCGACCTTTTCCGCCTCTTTTTCTCCATCGAAGCTCGTTGGGAAGGCTATCGACAAACGCCCACCCGGTTCCAGAACGGCGTTAATGCTCTCAAGCACCTCCCGGTAGAGCTCTTCCCTCCTTCTTCCTGCGAGTGTTGCCGATGTCCCGTAGGGCGGGTCCGTCGCTATCGCCTCGAACTTCTTATCGAAGAGCTCCTCAAGCCTTGTCGCGTCGCCGAGCTTAAGGACGTAGTCCCTTATTCCGTAGTGTCTGAGGTTCATCTCGGCTCCCTCAACCATCTCCGGCTTTATGTCCACGCCGTAGACCTTCAGGCCAATTAAACCCGCCTCTATAAGAATCCCGCCTGCTCCCATCATGGGGTCGAGGAGCTCTCTCCTTGCCTTCGTTAGGTTAACCAGCGCCCTTGAAATCCTCGGGTGGAGGGAAATTGGCCTGAAAAACGGCCTGTGGTGGGCCTTTCTCCTCTCGAAGTCCTTGGGGTCAAAGAACCTCAACCTTATTCCGGCGTAGAGTTTCTCACCGCAGTAAACCCTAACGAGCGTGTCCGGTTTAGAGAGGTCTACCTTAAAGCCCTTTGCGTGTATCACGGCCCCAAGCTTCCTCGGGAGGTCGGTAATCTCATGCCTGCAGTTGGCCATCGTTTCCGTGTCCACCTTAAAGGTTCCCTTAATGGGCCACTCGATTTCCTTCGCTTTATTGAGGAGCTCCTCAACGGAATCCGCTTCAACTAGGAGCTTCCCGTACTCGTGGGCGAGGCCAAGCCTCTCTAGGAAAGGAAAGGCCTTTTCATCTGCATTTACCTTGAGGAAAAGGTAGTCTCTTCCCGCTATCTCTCCACCCCCGAGCTCAAGCATGGCCCTAACTTCGTCAACGGCCATCTCCGGTAGGTTTCCAAGGATTTCCACGTAGAGCATGTTTTCTCCTTTTCGGGTGGGTTTTTAAGGGTTTCACAGCCTCTTCGATAGTATCCTTGACTTTTTGGTCGCCGCATCTACGGCCTTCATAACGGCCGTTCTTATTTTGCCCTCCTCAAGTTCAAAAACGCCGTCTATGGTAGTCCCTCCGGGGGTTATGACCCACTCCCTGACCTCAGCTGGGTGGGCTTTTGTTTCCATGAGAAGCTTTGCCGTTCCGAGGAGCGTCTGAAGTGATGCCCTCTTTGCCAGGTCCCTCGGAAGGCCGACGCGCAGGCCACCGTAGACCATGGCCTCAAGGAAAACCGTAACGTAGGCCGGCCCAGAGCCACTTAGCCCGGTTATGGCGTCCATATGCTCCTCCTCAATTCTCACGCAGTCACCGAAGGTTCTCAGGAGTTTTTCAACCGTTTCTATGTCCTCTCCCTTGAGGTCAGTTGAATAGGCCGTGAAGGATTCGCCGACCAAGATTGCTATGTTGGGCATTGCCCTGACGAACTTTGCATTGGCGAGTCTTTTCAGCTCCCTGAGGGATATTCCCGCAACGACAGAAATCACGAGCTTCCCTTCAATCAGGTCAGAGACCTCCTCAAGAACTTCCCCGACCTTGTTAGGTTTCACCGCTATGAAGACCACATCTGCCCCTTCAACTGCCTTCCTGTTGTCGGAGATAACCTCTATCCCCATCTCCGCCAGTTCCTTTGCCTTTTCAACCCTTCTCCTCGTGGCCGTGACTTCATATCCTGCCTTTTTGAGGGCCTTTGCTATCGCACCCCCTATTGTTCCGGCACCCACAACGGCAACCCTCATCTCAACACCTCCAGTAAATTCTCAACAAAAACCGAAACGTTCTCGACGTCCCTTCCGACCATAATGAAGTCAAAATCCCCGTATTTTCTCCGGTAGTTCTCGATAAAGAGCTCGTCGTTTAAGGTATCCCCAACGTAAACCCCTTTCTCGCCCCTAACAATCCTCCACAGAAGGTCAGGGTTAGGTTTCAGGCCGAGTTCCCTCGTTACGGCTTTCTCAAAGCGGAAGCCGAGGATTTTCTCCGCGAGC
>NZ_JALVAO010000070.1 GCF_027011145.1 Thermococcus sp.
GCGAGGAGGTTCTCAAAAAGGCCGAGTTCACGGAGAGATTCAGCTACGGTTATCCGCCTAACAACTCTGCCGACTGGGCTTGGATACAGCACATGCTCGCGAGCGCGAAAGAGAACGGCAGAATAGGGATAGTCATAGACAACGGGGCACTCTTCAGGGGCGGGAAGGAGAAAAAGATAAGGGCGAAGGTTCTCAACGAGGATCTCCTTGAAGCGGTAATTCTCCTCCCCGAAAAGCTGTTCTACAACACCGGAGCACCGGGGGCAATAATGATCTTCAACAGGGCGAAGCCGGAGGAGAGGAAGGGAAAAGTCCTCTTCATCAACGCCTCGCGGGAGTACGAGCAACACCCTGAGGTCAGGAAGCTCAACCGCCTCGGGGAGAAGCACATCGAGAAGATAGTTGAAGCTTACAGGGGGTTCAAGGAAATTGAAGGCTTTTCAAGGGTTAGGAGTACAGAGGAGATAAAGGAGAACGACTACAACCTCAACGTGACGCTGTACGTCTTCCCGATGGAGGAAGAGGAGGAGATTGACGTTAAAGCCGAGTGGGAGGAGCTGAGGAAGATTAACGAGGAGCTTGCTAAGGTAGATGAGAAGATTGAGGGGTATTTGAGGGAGCTGGGGTATTGAGGTGATATTATGGAAACTATTAATGCTCCTCTCGCCTCTTTCTTTGAACTCTCTGACTCGGATATTGTTGTTATCTTGGACACAAACATTCTACTTGACATCTTAGAGAAGAGAAACAAAAAAGTCACTGATTTCTATAAAAAATGCCTTCTCCCCTTTAACAAAAAAGGAATAATCACCCTCGGAACCACTATCTATAACATCGCCGAAGTTTTAGACAAAGAACTCGAACTTAACTTTCAAATGGAGCTTCTCAAGAGACGGCTGACTGCTGATGAAATCATAAGGACTTCAAGGAACAGGCAACAGCTATCCCGAGAAATTAATAACATGAACGAGGAACTTAGGGAGAAGTTCTATAAAAAAATTAACAATAAGCTTAGGACAATATTGAGAAATACGAAGATTTTTGGGTTAGATGAGATTACTCCAGATGACTACGCGATTTTACACGACTTAATATTAAATGGTCATCTTCAATCACAAGATGCCATGATAGTACTTACTACATACAAAGCAAGAGAGTACAGCTCCATTTCGTCATTGATAACAAAAGATGGCTATTTAGTGGATTCACCCCTAGTAAACCGCTATATTGAAGTGTACCACCCACTTCGTAATAAGGACGTGGAATCGTTCTTGGAGGCTATTTCAACTATTAAGGCGGATCAGCAGACACTAAAGATGGTCGAGAAAATAAAAAGATCCCTGGAGGTTTTAAAATGACAAGATTCAAGAAAACTCCAATCGGTGAGATTCCCGAGGATTGGGAGGTTGTAGAGCTAGGAGATCTCTTGGATTTGAAAAATGGAAAAAGACCGATATTTTCAGAAAAAGGCTCAATTCCGGTGTATGGAGCAAATGGAATTATGGGATACACTGATACTCCCCTTGTTAAAAAGGGCAAAGTCCTGATAATTGGACGTGTAGGAGCCTCTGGTGAAGTACATCTTGCAGAAGGACCCGTGTGGATAAGTGACAATGCAATGTATTCTAGTAAAATAGAGAGTAAACTTGTTGATATTGAATATCTTGGGGCACTGCTAAAGTATATCAACCTCCAAAAACTAGCAACAAAAAATGTTCACCCATTAATAACAAAAAAGATTTTAATGCCCTTTAAAATCCCCCTCCCACCTCTCCCCGAGCAGAGGAAAATCGCCGAGATACTCAGAACGGTTGATGAGGCCATCGAGAAGACCGACGAGGCAATAGAGCGGACGGAGCGCCTAAAGAAGGGCCTGATGCAGAGGCTCTTGACCAGGGGTATCAAGCACGAGCGGTTCAAGAAGACCGAGCTGGGCGAGATTCCAGAGGAGTGGCAAGTGGTAAGGCTTGAGGAAGTAGCTGAAAGAAGAAATGAAACAGTAAAACCGGATAGTATAGAAGAAGTTCCTTTTGTTGGTCTAGAGCACATTGAACCAGGAAGAATTAAACTGTCTCAATGGGGAAGCTCAAGAAATGTTAAAAGTTTAAAGTCAAAATTTCATTGTGGAGACATTCTTTATGGTAAACTGAGGCCCTATCTAGATAAGGCAGTCATTGCAGAGTTTAATGGTATTTGCTCAACTGATATTATTGTGATAAGAACAAAGAGTAGCAAAACTATACCCGAATATCTAATTTGGATCATACATTCTAAAAGGTTCATTGAATACGCTAAAAAGACCATGAAGGGCGTTAATCACCCAAGAACTTCTTGGAACTCAATTAAACAATTTCAACTCCCCCTCCCACCCCTTGAGGAGCAAAAACAAATCGCCGAAATCCTCTCGACCGTTGATAAGAAGCTCGAACTCCTGAGGCAGAGAAGGGAGAAGCTTGAGCGCGTTAAGCGCGGGCTGATGAAAGATTTACTGACGGGAAGGAGGAGGGTAAAACATTACGGTGACCAAAAAATTTAAATATACTACATGGAAAGGTTATATCAGTCCCGGTGGGTTTCCTCCTCTTGATGACAAAAGGCATGCTGCCCCCAGCAATAGTTACAGCATTGGTGGAGGTGACAGACATGGTTTTCAAAGTTACAGAGAACGTCCCGAAAGTGGGGGCGGCCCTCCTCCGGGTTGTGGGGGCGTAGGGACCAATGCTTTCGAGGGGGAAACCCAGGGCTACAGCCCGGGAGGGCTGTCCCTAGGAGGGCGTGGTGATAGGGGTTCGAATCCCCCCGCCCCCACGAAAAAGTTTTAGGGGAAAAATTTATTTTTCAGGACCCCCATTCAGTTAATTTTAAGCTCAATAAATTCAATGATTTCTCAACCTCTTCTATAATACGTTGTCTGGTCTGCACAATCAAATGCCTAAACCCCTCCAAAACCTTAAATTTCTCAAGAATAAAATTCCTTACGGTGAGATGAATATAGACTACAAAAAGCTAAGGGGCGTATACTATGAGTTCCTTTGATATTGAACATCATCCTGCACTTAAGCCTTTGTGGGACTTTGTGCAAAATATTGAAGAAGTTGTCTCTTCATCAGATATTGGTATAAGTTCCTCATCTACACTTAAAATAATGAGTCAGTTTGAGATACTTAAGGAAATTGTTGAACTCGAACTAAAGGGTGAGCCAGGGGGTCAAGTAAATACTGAAATTCTAAACGAGATAGAGATTATTAAGGGGAGACTTGAGGCTATCCTTTCCATAGCTGAGGATAAGCATGATCTCCACTTAAAAGCCATTGAATGTGAGCACCTGAGAGAGCTTCTAAGATTTACAATAGTGCTTATAATAATGTTAGCGGGCCTAATTGGTGGTATTAAATTGATCTTTGGGTGATCCCATGCCTGCTCAAACCCCCGAATACCTCCAGTGCGAGAAGCCCATCCTCGAGCGGTTAAAGGAAAAAGGCTGGACTTACAGGAGGGGCATTGAGGTCCTCGAAGATGAAAACGAGCCCCTTCTAATCTCAAGGTTAAAGAATGCGATAGTGAGGATAAACGGAGTTAGCGAGAGGGAAGCGGAGGAGGCAATCAACCTCCTTAAAGCTACTCCTTTCGGCGTTGAAGGTTCCCGCAGGGTTCTCGACTACCTTAAGAACGGTGTTCCCGTGAAGGATGAGGAAACCGCTCAACCGAAAAGGCTGATGCTCATTGATTATGAAAACCTCGGAAACAATGAGTTCCTCGTTGCCAATCAGGTCGGCTATCCGTTTAAGACCAAGATACCCGACATAGTTCTCTATGTTAACGGCATCCCGCTGGTCATAATCGAGTGCAAAAAGCTCAACGTGAGCTGGAAAAAAGCATACGAGCAGATTAAAAGCTATGAGAAGGAGATGCCCGAGCTCTTCAAGTACGTACAGATCGGCGTTGCGGTTGGGGATAAACCCGTCTATTTCCCAATAGTGCCGTGGCTCAGCAGTGTTCCAATCTATGAATGGAAAGGGAAAAGCTTTGATGATCTGGACAACCTGGTTGAGCTTTTAAAACCTGAGACCATCCTTGACGTCCTCCGTTACTTCACATTCTACCGCGAGAGCGGTGGAGCTTTTACAAAGGTTCTGCCGAGGTATATGCAGTACCGAGCGGTTAGAGAGATCGTGAATATTGCCGTCGGTTACGCGAGGGGCGAGACGGAAAGAAACAGGGGTTTAATCTGGCACTGGCAGGGAAGTGGAAAAACCTTGACCATGATATTCTCCGCATATAAAATCAAGCGCCTGCTCGGCAACCCCACGATTTTCTTCGTCGTTGACAGGAAAGAACTTGAGAGACAGCTGAGCAATGAACTCAAAGCCGTGGGGCTGAGCTTTGAAGTCATAGATTCAATCGAGAAGCTCAGGGAAGTCCTAACTCACGCCGATGGAAAGAGAGGAATATTCATAACGCTCATCCATAAGTTCCGCGCCGAGGATCTCAATGAGGTGATGGAGAACCTTAGGAGGAAAAGCAGGAGAAGAAAGACGATAATGAACCGTAAGGACGTCGTGGTTCTCATAGACGAAGGCCACAGAACCCAGTATGGCGAGCTTGCTTCGACTATGCGCTCGATACTCAAAAGCGCGTCTTTCTTTGCCTTTACAGGAACTCCAATAGCAAAGAAAGGGCGTGACACCTACGCCACCTTCGGCTATAAGGACAGGCCCTACCTCGACAGGTACTTCATAACGCAGTCCATAGAGGACGGCTTTACCGTGAAGATAGCCTACCAGGCGAGGCTTGAGGAGGACGTTCACCTAAAGAGGGAGCTCCTTGAAGCATTTCTCTCATCGAAGCTGGAGGAAATCCCGGAGGAGTACCGCGGAAGGGTAGAGGAGAAGCTCAAGAAGAGGCTCAACGCGATAAAGGTGTTCCTGAAAAACCCGAAGAGGATCGAAACCATAGCCCGGGACATAGCAGAGCACTATAAGGGGAGCGTGGAGCCGTTTAAAGCAATGGTGGTAGCGGTTGACAGGGAGTCCTGCGTCTTATACAAGCGCGCTCTCGACAAGTATCTGCCAACGGAGTACACAGAGGTCGTGATGACGTTCAACCGGGACGACAGTGATGTTATTAAGGAGTATCAAAAAGAGCTTGAAGAGCGTTTCCCCGGAAAAGACATGGCTGAAATCCGCGAGAGAATTCGCAAGGATTTCAGGAACAAAAGCTTTCCAAAAATCCTGATCGTTACAGATATGCTCCTCACGGGTTTTGACGCCCCCATCCTTCAAACCATGTATCTGGACAAGCCACTCAAGGAGCATAGGCTCCTTCAGGCAATAGCGAGGACCAACAGGCCCTTCATCAAGAACGGCGAGAACGTCAAACCCTTTGGCCTTATTGTAGATTACGTGGGCATATTCAAGGAATTAAAGAGAGCGCTGGAAATCTACGACGAGGCTGACATCGAAGGAGCAACATACAGCGTCGAAGAGATAAAGAAAGAGCTCAGGAAAAAGATCTCCAAGGCCATGGGATACTTTGATTACCTCGAGCCGAGAAGAGATAGAGAGACGATAATGAACGCGGTTGAGACACTGTTTAGAAACAACAAGGGCGAGGAGTTCGGGAGGCTGTACAGGGAGATAAGGAACTACTACAAGCTCCTCAGGGAGGACAGGGACGAGTTCAGAGAGGCCTTCAAATGGCTCACGGAGGTTTATTATGCATACAGGGCTAAGGTTGATGGTGTTCCGCCGGAAGTTGAACTCAAAGCCGACGAATTCTTCAGGGAGGCCCTTAGGTTCATACACAAGACGGTGGACATAGGGAAGATAAAGGCCGACTTTCCAATAATCGAACTTGACGAAGAGTTCCTCAAGAAAGTAATGAGGGAAAGGGATAAGCGGAAGGCATTTACTAACCTCCTATTCTCGGTCAGACACTACGTAAACACTCACAAGGGACCTTTAACGGAGGACTTGGTTGAGCAGGTAGAGAGGATAATTGAAGCCTGGAGACACAAGAAGGAAGAAATCGAGAAGCTCTACGGTGAGCTCCTTGGAATAGCCGGGGAAATAGAAAAGCGCTCGTGGGAGCAGAAAAAGCTCGGTTTGAACGAGCTCGAATACGCCCTCCTGATGGTGCTCAAGAAGCACGTAAAGACCAATACCAACGAGTTGATCAAAGGGGTCAGAAAGTTGCTCAAGGAGACTGAAGGGCTTAGGTTCTCCCGTTGGAGGGAGAAAACCGAGATCGTCAGCGAAGTCTCGCGGAAAATTATGCTCTTCATTGTAAGGGAATATAAGGAGGAATGCGATGACATCATCAAGACGCGCAACGAGCTCCTAGAGGTGCTCAAACGGTGGGGATAAAGTACCGCGTAATTCGGAGGAACGTTAAGTATCCCCGCATCGAGATAAGCCCCCTTGGGGATGTTAAGGTAATAGTCCCGCCAAATGTGAATCCCGAAGATCTTGTGGGGAGAAAGAAAGGATGGATAGAGAAGAAGCTAAGGGAAATCGAAGAAGCCAGAATGAAGTTTCTTCCGCTTTCCAATAAGCTCCTACTTGACGGTGAATTCTACGAACTCATTGAGTCAGAGGAGTTCGGGGTTAATCCAAAGTTTCACGTGGTTCTCCTGCCCAAGGACGATTTGGAAACCCTAAAAAGATGGCTGAAGACTCAGCTGAGAGAAGAGCTGGAATTTAAGGTGAGACTCTTCTCATCGGTCTTCGGAGTAAAGTACAGAAAAATCTACATCCGCTTTCAGAAGACCAAGTGGGCAAGTTGCTCTGAGAAAGGAAATCTAAGCTTTAACCTGATGCTTATGGCATTACCCGAAGAACTCAGAGACTACATCATAATCCATGAGGTGGCCCACCTCAAGTTCCAAAAGCACTCTCGCAAGTTCTGGGAACTCGTAAGACAGTATTACCCCGACTACAAACATGCCCAGAAGGGACTCAGGGAGTACTGGCTTGCGCTTCAGTACAATAAAATCTGGAATAAACTGAGAGAAATTGCTTAAAGTTTTTATCCCCTTCCCTTCTTATTCCTCCGGTGAGCCGGATGGATGAAAAGCTCAAGGCCTGCAAAAACTGTCGCTGGTTCGGGCCGATTGACTCTTACTTCCTCACCTACGGGATGTGCAGGAAGCACATGAAGACCGTCCACATGAACTTCGTCTGCTCAGATTGGGAACCGTTATGGGGCTCAGAGGGGAAAGGACGAGAAGAGTAAGTACAAATGGCAGATTACTACCTCTTATACACCCTCACGTCCACGACAACGTGCCAGACTCCGGGGGCGTAGCGCTTGATTACCAGCTCCTTCAGCTTCTCCGCCTCGTAGCCATACTCTCTCGCTATTCTTCTGAAGGTCGCGAAGGGTTCCTCGGGCATCAGCCTCTCTGGAACAGTGTTGTGGTAGTGTATTATTGCCTCGTCCTTTGCTATGCTCAGGGCCTTGGGTATGAATTCGGCCGTTTTAACGACGTAACCCATCAGAATTCTGTCCGCGATGTTTTCCGCCGGGAAGTTGCGGTTGTCTATATTGTAGGGCGTGACCAAATCCTGGACTTCGTTGAGCCAGATGCTCTCGACCAGGAAGCGGAAGGTGTAGGGGTCCTTCTCGATGGCTATAACCCTGGCCCTTTTGTGGACCGCCATCGGGAGGCTCAAATGTCCGATTCCAGCGAACATGTCAACGACGAGCTCCCCCGGTTTGGCAACTTCCGCCATTCTCACGCGCTCCTTAACGTTCGCCGGGGAGAACATGATTCTTGCCACGTCGAGCTTGTACTTCACGCCGTTTTCAACGTGAACCGTTACAGTGTCATCACCGTAGAGAACCTCGTAGTCCGGCTTTCTCGTCTCGCCGTGGATGTGCCCCTTTCTGAGGACGGTCTTTACCCCGAGAACCTCCGCGTAAACCTCCGCTATTCTGCGCTTGTAGGGTTCGAGCTCCTTCCTCAGGGGTAGAATCAAAACGTCTCCTATCTGGACCCAGTGCTTGGGGAGTAAGCTGACCAGCTCAGGCGGAAGCTCTCTAGAAAGTATCTCCCTGATGAGGGGTTTTATGACCTGAGTTCTTTTGGCCCCCATTTTTGTCCCTTCGTCAAAAAGCGATAAGAAAGCCTTAAAAACTTAAAGGGAGGATTTAAGATGAGAACCATCGGAGGTTGATGACGAAGATGGAGGAGGAGCCCCCGAATAGTGGGCTGTTTTCAAGGCTCTTTGGTAGAAAGGAAGAGGCACTTCTTGAGCAGAAGCTGAGTGATGAGGCGTATGAAGACTATCGCAGGCTTTTGATGAGGGCACGACCCGAAGTTGAGGGGTCAAAGTTGACAATTAGACTCGCCGAAGGAATTGTTGAGCTCGACAAAGGCATCCTACGAGTCAAGGCTAAAGATAAAAAGTCAGCCGAGAAGATTTTGAGGAACCTGCACCACTACGAAGGTCCTCCGAGCATATGGCCGGCCTACGGGCTGAGCTACTCGATTAAGAGGAAGAGGCGTATGATTCTCTAACCAAACGGAAGCTTTAAATTCTTCCCTCTTTTAGTTTCCTCCGCGGATGACGACCCTTGCCCAGTCTGAACTGTGATGACGTCGGTATTAGCTGACGCAGGGGCGGGGAGGTTCTACCCATGAACCGCCCCTCTGGAGGGAAAGACCATGAGCAGTGAGGACAACGACGGATTCATCGAGTTCTACGCCAGCGAGGCCCTGACCTGCCCGAGGAGGATATACTTCAGGCTTAAAGGCTATCCCCAGAGGTGGCCCGAGAACATGAAAGTAAGGCTCAACCAAGGCGTTAAAACCCACAGAATTTTTGGGGATATTCTCAGAGAACGCTTCGGCTTCGAGCTTGAGAAACACCTGGTTCTGCGCTCAAGGAAGCTCGGCTTTGAAATCCACGGCAGGATTGACGCCTTTCGGGATTTTCCGATAGAGATTAAGGGAAAAACGAGCCTGCCGAAGGTTCCCTATGATTATCACATTGCCCAGCTCAACGTCTATTTAAGGTGGGCCGAAGCGGAGTATGGATACCTGTATTATATCAAACTCCACGACGAGCCGGCGAAGATAATAGGGAAGCTCGACATGTCCAGCTTCCCGGTTATTAAAGGGCCGAACTTCAGGGCTTTCGAGATTCCCTACGATGGAAAGCTATTCAAAGAGACGCTAAAGCATTTTTACTCCGTTAAAAAGGCCTACGAGAATGGAAAACCGCCCGATGGCTGGAGAAGCTATGCCTGTCGCTTTTGTCCCTACCGGTACCTCTGCTATCCGGGGGAGGAGTAGCTTAGTCCCGGGTTAATCATGAGAGTCAAACTGCCGGGCATTAGTTGGCGGAACCACCGGTTTTCTAACATGATGCAACAATCGGAGAAGTTAGAAGAACCCAACAAATGGTTCGGATATTGAGAATTGGAAGGGAAGAAAGAGAATCAGACGTGCCTGGCGTAGAGGGTCTTTCTGCCCTCGGCCTTTGCCCTCTTCACGGCTTTCTCGACGAGGGCCTTGATTTCCTCCTCAAGGGCGTCGTAGAACTCAGGGCTGACCCTCATCTCCGGGTCAATGCTCTTAACAAGTTCCTTAACCTTGGACTTAACTATCAGCTCGGCCATTTTACACACCTCCTTGTTGGCCTTTGAGGCCGTTCTTAGTTTGCCGTTCCCCTTTATAACCTTTCTCCTCGGAGAGTGTCCCATAGCGGGGAAAAGATTAAATTAACTTGAGGTTACCTGTTCTGAGGTGAGGTAATGAAAAGGCTCGCCCTAATCGACGGCGAGCACTATCCACCGGTAACGCGCTGGGCCATGGAGAAGCTCGGCAACGTATGCTGCGCCGTCTTCCTCGGGGGTAGTGAGAAGATAGGCTCACCCAAGCGACTTGAGGGGGAGCTGGGAGTCAAACTTTACCTCGACCGGGACCCGCTGAAGGCCCTTGAACTGGCCCTTCGCGAGAATAATGTTGATGAAGTCGTTGATTTGAGCGACGAGCCTGTCGTTGACTACGAAATTAGGTTCAGGATAGCGTCCCTCTGCCTGAGACACGGCGTGGTTTACAGGGGGGCGGATTTCGAGTTCAGGCCCGGGGAGCTGATAAAACCATCAAAGCCAACGATAAGTGTTCTCGGCCTCGGAAAGCGCGTCGGAAAGACCGCCATAGGAAGTTTTGTCGCGAGGGTTCTAAAGGAGAGATACCGCCCCGTCGTGGTTACGATGGGCAGGGGCGGTCCTGAAAAGCCCGAGCTAATAGACGGCGAAAGGGAAAAGCTGACACCGGAAAACCTACTCAAGCTGGCGGAGATGGGCAAGCATGCCGCCTCCGACCACTATGAAGATGCCCTCGTTGCAGGAGTCACGACGATTGGTTGCCGTCGCTGTGGTGGCGGTATGGCCGGCTTCCCCTTCTTCCACATCGTTCACGAGGGGATAAAACTCGCCGAAGGGCTTCCTCACGACATCATAATCGCCGAGGGAAGCGGGGCAACGATTCCACCGGTTTTGGCGGACGGCTACATCACAGTTCTGAGCGCACTCCAGAGGGAGGAAAACGTTAGGGGCTTTTTCGGGCCCTTCAGGATTGGGCTAGCTGACATAGCGGTAATCACGATGGCCGACTTAAACCCCGAACGGGCGGAGGCCTTCAAGGACTTGGTTGAGAGAATCAATCCTTCCGCGGATGTGCATCTCGTTGCCTTTAAACCCCGCCCCCTCGGGGATGTTTCGGGGAAGAGGGTTGCCCTCTTTATGACTTCCAGCCGGGCGCTCGACGGTGCCAGGGAGAAAATTGAGAGCCTGGGGGCAGAGGTGGTATTTACCAGCGGAAACCTCGCCAACAGGGCGGTTCTTTCGAAGGAACTCGCTGAACTTGAAGGAGTTTCATTTGATGCAGTTCTCGTCGAGCTCAAGGCGGCGGCCGTTGATACCGTGACGCGGTGGGCCCTCGAAAGGGGACTGGAGGTAATATACCTCGCCAGCGAGCCGGTAAACGTTGACGGAAAGAGCCTGAGGGATGCCGTTCTGGACCTGGCGGAGAGGGTGATGGGGGAATGATAATCGTCACCGACCCAGAGCGGAGGATTCAGTTGCCCTTCTCAAGGGGAATCCTCACGCGCTCGATAACCCTGGCCGGAGTTGACGTTGGTATAGCCTACATAATAGCCAGCGAGGTTCAGAAGGAGCTCGTTGGGAGGAAGAAACGGGTCGTGAGCACGGACGAGATACGGGAGCTCACCTACCGGAAGCTCCTCGAGCACGGGCTCAAGAAGGAGGCAGAACGCTACCTATTCTGGCGCGAGTTCAGGAGGAAGAAAATACCCCTTGTTGTGCTCCTTGGGGGAGTTACGGGCGTTGGGAAGTCCACGATAGCGACGGAACTGGCCTTCAGGCTCTCGATAAGAACCATAATCGGAACCGACACCGTCAGGGAGGTTATGAGGAAGATAATAGCGAGGGAACTCCTCCCGGATTTGCACGCGTCGTCCTTTCTGGCGTGGCGCGAGCTGAAGGCCAACAGCCTCATCGAGGGCTTTGAGAGCCAGGTAAGGCACGTCTCGGTAGGTGTTAAGGCAGTTCTTGACAGGGTTCAGCGGGAGGGCATGAACGCGATAATCGAGGGAATCCACCTCGTTCCGGGCTTTGTTGAGACGGGACAGAATGCATTCATGTACATCCTGACAGTAAGCGACAGAAAAGCCCTCGAGGCCCACTTCTACGAGCGCTCCCGCTACAGCAAGAGGCCGGCCGATTATTACATAGAGCATATCGACGAAATCCTCTGGCTTCAGGATTACATAGTCAGGAAAGCTAAAGAACACGGGGTCAAGGTCATAGAGAACATCGAACTCGAAAGGACGGTAAACGAGATAATGGAGGACCTCATGAAGCGCCTGCGCGAGGGCCTTTGAACTTCCAGACGCCGAGGAGCCTTCTGCTTCCCCACGTTGCCTGAACCTCGAAGGCTATGACCATGCAGGGGTAAACGTCTATCACGTTGAAGCTGTTGCCGAAGGGGTTCCTGTGGAGCTCCCAGCTGACGGAACCGGCGTTTATGATAACGGTGTTCTCGACCTTAACCGCGAAGGCGTTGCCACCGTGTCCCGTTAAAACAAGCTCGACTTCCCTCTCGGTCAAGAGCTTAAGCACGTCTCCAGCGTCCTCAAGAAAACCGCGCTCCCTGCTCCTTGGAATCGGGACGACGTTGTGGTGCATGAAAACGACCCGAAAGTTCTCGGCGTTCTCTATTTCCTCGGCGAGCTTTCTCTGGCCGAATCTTCCAACCACGCCTATTTCGGTTTCGTACTGTGGCGTCGAGACCGGAATGAACGTGAAGCCGTCGAAGGACATCTCTTCCGGCTCGCCGAAGTACTCCGGAAAGAGCTCGTAGCCGAGGTAGGTCATGTCACTATGACCCGGAACGACGAGCTTTGGAACTCTAATCTTCTCCCAGAAGGTCAAGGCGCGCTCGAAGTTCCTCTCGATTCCCATATCTACGACGTCGCCGTTGTGGATTACGATATCGGGCCTCAGCTTCTCGTTTATCAGGTTTATCACGTTTTCAAGGACCTTTTTCCTGAAGTAGACCCTGTCCGAGACCTTGCTCTCGCTGAGCTGGACGATTCTGAGCAACCTTTCTCCCCTCGGGACGAAGAGCTTCGGCCTAACCGCTCTGTGCTCGGCTTTAACCTCCTCTCCTGTAACGCGTCTTATCGTTACCTCAACCCTACCATCGTCGTGAATTGTGACGATGTTGTAGCTGTTGACGTCACCGCGCCTCGTCTTCCTGCAGGAGGTACAGCCCGCGTTGTCAACGACCAAATCCTCCACGCGGTAGACGTTGGGAACGTGCTTGTGACCGCAGAGGTACAGAGTTACATCGTTCCTGAGGAGCAAATCGAGGACGTCTCCCGCGTTAAACAGGACGTTTCTCTCCCTGCCGGTGTTGGGGAGTGGAACGAGGTGGTGGTGGGCTGAGACTATCTTTACCCTCCTGTCGGAGTACTCCTCAAGCTTTCTCTTCAGCCAGCGGAACTTGTGCTTTCCAATCCTGCCGTCGCTTAAATCCGGAATCGTCGAGTCCACCCAGATGAGAACGCCATCCTTGAACTCATAAACCCCGTTGAGGGGCCCTATGAAGGTCTCGAAGAGGTCGTAACCAACGTTTCTCACGTCGTGATTGCCGGGAACAACGATTAGGGGCTTCTGAATCTTCCTGAGCTCGTATTCGGCCCTCTCATACTCCTCCCTGAGGCCGTTGTTGGTCACGTCGCCGGTGTGCACGACGAAGTCGAAGTTGAGCCTGTTGATTTCGTTCGCTATTAAATCGTAGGCATAGCCCTTGTAGGCGCTCTCGCCGGTTATGTGGGTGTCGCTTATGTGGGCAATCCTTATCATGGCCATCACTCCGCCGCTATGGCCGTTTCGAGCTTCCTCCTGCTGGCGGTTAGCAGGTCGCTGAGGCTGAATATCCCGACTATCCTCCTGTTCTCGCTGACGAGCATGTGCTTTATCCCCTTCTTGGCCATTATGTCAAGAACCTCGCGGAGCGGGGTGTTTGCGTCAACTGTCACGAGCTCCCGCGTCATTATCTCCCTGACCGGGGTCGTGTTGGGCTTCCCAGGAATCACGACGCGCCTTATGACGTCCGTTTTTGTGAAAAAGCCAACGACCTCGTTTTCCTCCACCACAACGAGCGAACCTATGTCGAACTCCATCATTACCTCGCAGGCCCTTTTCACTGTATCGTCGGGGGAGACTCCGATAAGTTTCCTGGTCATGTAGACCCGAATCGGGGCGTTCTCGTCCATGCCATCACCCCAGGGAGAGGCGTTCGATTTTATCTGAATCAACCAGATACGCTGTGCTATTTGGAATCGTCTTCCAGTCTGCCCTGTGGTATAGCTCAAGCGTGGAACTAGCAACGGCGAAAACATCACCGTCGAGCTCAATGAGCCTCGCGTAGTCCCTGTGAAGGGGATTTTCCCAGTATTCCTTCGTCATGTAAGCCGTCATGAAGGCCCTCCAGCCTCCATCCGGGAAGAGAAAGAGGGTCGCGGTGTTGAAGGTCGTCCTTGTGAGGGACACCCCAAGGGAGTAGTGCCTCAAAAGTTCCCCCATCTCGGGCCTTTCTAGGGCCCTGCAGAGATAGGCGGAAAAAACGTAGCTGTCGGAAGAATCTCTTAGGTCGTTCCCTTCGAAGCCCGCCAGCCCTATTACTTTTTCCTTGTCGAGGTCGCCGTTGTGAAGGAACCAGAAGGAAAAGCCCCTCCTCGTCGAGAACGCGAAGGGTTGGACGTTGAAGAGACCGAGCGAGCCCTGAGAAGACGCTCTCGCGTGGGCTAGAAGAACGGCTTTCCCACCCTCTCCTAGTAGGCCCAGAAGTTTCGAGAATCCCCCTTCGTCTTCAAAGACGGCCTTTGATGAGCGGTAGTGATAAACCTCGCCGTCCCTCAGGAGAATGTAGCCCCAGCCGTCCGCGTGTTGCCTTTTACCGCTCCTTCTGGCCCTGTAGGGGTCGTTCTCGGCGGACTTCCTGAGGGCCTCGATTAAAGGCACAATCCTCTCCCCCGGTCCCCTCGCAAAGAGTATTCTGCACACGGTTTCCACCTTATGTGTCTAGGCCATCAAACCCCAAAAGCTTTTAGGTGGCCCGACGAAAGAGAAGCGGTGGGTTGATGGAGCGCGCGGTTCTCAACGTAATGTCCCGCATCGGCCAGCACAGAAAACTCTACGAAAGAAACGAGGAGGCGGTAAAGCAACACCTCATAGGCGAGATTATGACCGCCCTCGGCTGGGACTGGAGCAATCCCGAGGAGGTAAGGCCCGAGGAGAGGACAGAAGATGGAAGAGCCGACTACGCGCTCCTACTCAACGGGGAGATTGTCGCCTTTCTCGAGGCAAAAAACCTCTCTGTGAACGTCATAAAGCGGGACGAACCCCTCAGACAGCTCGCCCGCTACTGCTTCAGCAGGGGCGTTAAGTACGGAATCCTCACTAACGGTGCCAAGTGGGTCGTCATCAAGGCCTTCGCCGAGGGAACTTCCCTCAGGGATCGCGTCCTCTTCACGGTGGATTTGGAGGAGGAACCCCTTGAGCGGGTTCTCGTCAAGCTCTCGCTCCTCTCGAAGGAGCGCATAGGGAAGCTGGAGCGACTCGCGACCCTTCTCAGTGCCCTTGAGATTGCCCACAAGAGCCTGCTAAACGAGGGTTTTGCCGAAGAGTCCCTCCTGAACTACCTCCGGTCAAGGAGCGGGCCTTCAATAGTGCCCGTTGATAAACTGTCCGGCGTTGAGGTTCCAAGGACCCTCTACGTTTATGAGAACGGCTGGAAGCCAATTCCCCTCCGGGATAGGAGTCTAAAGGGCGTCCTGATGGCGGTTCTCGACTACCTTGAGGAAAGGTCAAGTGGCGATAAGAAAGATGAAGTTAGAAGGGCCAGAAAACTGCTCTCGAGAATGGAACTGCCCCCCGAGAAGGTAATCCTACTCCTCAGGGAGATAGAGCAGGAAGAGAGGATAAGAATTGGGGTGGAAGTGTAGTTTCTCACACAACCTTCCAGAGTTCGTCGCTTTCGGGTCTCCACGCGGGCCTTTCTTCACCGTTCTCAACTATGATGCGCTTGTCCTCAGCTAAAAACTCACCGATGATGCTCGCCGTTATTCCGTTACTTAACAGTTCTTCCACCGTCTTCCTTGCCAGATCCCTTGGAACTGAGGCAAGAAGAACCCCCGAGCTTATGAGCGCGAGGGGACTTATGCCGAGATAGTTGCAGAGGGTTTTGGTCTCCTCCCGGATGGGAATTCTGTCGGCGTAAACCCTGAATCCTAGACCGGAAGCATCGGCCATCTCGTGGAGGCCGTTGAGGATTCCGCCCTCTGTGGGGTCATGCATCGCGTTTGCCACATTCCGTAGAACCCGCGCCTCGGGCAGAACGCTGAGGTAATCGATAAGCGCCGAAGCCCTCTCCAGAAGTTCTTCACCAAGAATGGGGGAAAGCCTTTCGCGAAGTTCCTCGGCTATTATTGATGTGCCTTCAAGACCCGCCCACTTCGTCATTACTATCGCGTCCCCGGGCTTTGCCCCGTCGGGTCTGACGAGCTTCTCCGCTTCGCCGAGCATCGTTCCGAGCACTATCGGCCTGTCGAGGCCGGGCGTCACCTCTGTGTGACCGCCAACGACGGCAACGCCGAGCTTCTCAGCCTCTCGGGATATCTCGTCGATTATTTCCTCCAAAAGTTCCTCGCTGGAATCCTCGGGCAGGAGCACGGTGACCAGAAACCACCTAGGTTCAGCGCCCATGACCGCAACGTCGTTTGCGTTGACATGGAGGGCATAGAAGCCTATCCTCCTAGTTGCACCCGTTATCGGGTCACTCGATGCAACGAGCGTTCCCTCAACCTTTATTGCAGAGCCGTCTATCCCAACGCCGGGGCCGATAATTACACCCTTTCCCTTCGAAGGAACCCTTGAAAGAACGAGCTTTTCTAGGAGCTCTGGGGGAAGTTTCCCGGGCTTCATGCTCCCACCGGGAAAAGTTATCGGAAGAAAAGAAAAGCCTTTAGGTGTAGTAGTACTCACCCTTCTCTTTCTGCTCCCTGTCCTTAACGCTTCCCTCTTTGTTGGCCCTCGGCCTTCCGGTATCTGGGTCGCGCCTGAAGGTTATTCCCACCGAAGCCAAGAACCTGTTCATGCCCTCGCGCATGCCCATCGGCTTGCTGGCTCTTCCGAACCTGCCAGGCTGTCCCTCGAAGACTATCAGGCGGTCACTCAGGTAGTCAACCATCATTACGTCGTGCTCGACTATCAGAGCTGTTTTCTCGTTCTTGGCCATGAGCGAGCGTATCGCCTTTGAAACAGCCAGCCTCTGCTCAACGTCGAGATGAGCTGAAGGCTCGTCGAGTAGGTAGAGGTCAGCATCGCGTATCAGGCAGGCCGTTATGGCAACCCTCTGGAGTTCACCGCCGGAGAGCTCATTAACGTTCTTGTCGTAGAGGTCTGGAATGCCCAGGGGATTAAGGAGCTCGCTCTTGTAGAAACTGCTCATTAATTTACTCGCGTCGATTTTGCTCAAAAGCTCGTAAACCGTTCCCTCGTAGTCGGTCTTTATGTACTGGGGCTTGTAACTAACCGTTAGCGACCAGTCAACTTCCCCCTCAGTCGGTTTTTCAACGCCGGCAAGCATCTTCACGAAGGTTGTCTTACCGATTCCGTTCGGGCCGACTATTCCGACTACTTCGCCAACGTAGAGCTCTCCTCCCTCCGCCTCCAGCCTGAAGGAACCGTAGTCCTTAACCAGGGGAGAATATTCAACGAGTATTTCACCCTCCTGGCTCTTTCTTTCGCTCTTCTTGCTGAAGTTTATCTCGTAGGGCCTGAAGCGGACGTTTTCATCGCGAAGGTAGCCCCTGAGAAACTCGTTTATGCCGTTCCTCGTTGATTTCGGCTGTGAGAATATACCGTAGGCTCCGGGTTTACCGTAGACCACGTGAATTATGTCGCTCATGTAGTCGAGTATCGCCAAATCGTGCTCGACCGTTAGAACGTTCTTGCCCGAATCGGCCAGCCTTCTTATGATTTTGGCAATCCTGAGCCTCTGCCTTATGTCGAGGTAGCTCGAAGGCTCGTCAAAGAAGTAGAACTCGGCCTTCCTGAGGAGGGCGGCCGCTATGGCAACCCTCTGAAGTTCACCACCGGATAGTTGTTTTATGTCCCTGTCGAGTATGTCCTCGAGTTCAAGCTCTTTAACAACTTCCTCAAACCTTCCGCCCTCGTCGGCCCTCTTGAGGAGCTCGCGAACCTTGCCCTTAACGGCCTTTGGAATCAAATCAACGTACTGGGGCTTGACAACGGGCCTTATTTCTCCGTTTTTGAGCCTCTCGAAGTAGCTCTGAAGTTCGTTTCCTCGGAAGGCCTTTATCACGTTGTCCCAAGAATCGTTATCGGAGCAGAGGTTTGGAATCAACTGCCCTGAGAGGATTCTGACTGCTGTGGTTTTACCGGTTCCGTTGGGTCCGAGGATGCCAACTACCATTCCCTCCTTCACGACGGGGAGGCGGTAGAGGACGAAACCGTTAACTCCGTAGCGGTGGACGCAGTCCTCATCGAGCTGTTCGGGCAGGTTGACGATTGTTATTGCATTGAAGGGACACTTATGGACGCAGATTCCACAGCCGGTACAGCTAGCTTCTTGAATTACCGGCCTGTAGTTCTCCTCGTCTATGACTATTGCCTCACCGCCCATTCTGTTGACTGGACAGACTCGCTCGCAGAGAAAGTGACCGCACTTGTCGGGATTACACTTGTCGTAGTCGATGACCGCTATCCTTGCCATTCCCACCACCGGGTTAGGCTGATGGGGAGGATTTTAAAGGGTTGCGGGATTGTTGTCAAACTTAAACCCCTGGCATTGTTTCGGCTGTGATGCAAAATGACATCAACCCTCAAGCATAAATAACGCCCTCAGCCTTGCCCTCCCCTTCGTCCGCTCCCTCAAAAGCTCCATCAGACTCTCCGCTTCGCCCTTCCTCGTCTCGACGGTGAACTTCACAAGCTGGCCGTATTCCTCCCCCACAACCCTCCCGTCGGCGTCCTCAACGGTTTTCTTTACCGTATGGAAGAGGTTATAGGGGAAGGTAACCTCGAAGCGTTCCGTTTCATAGACCTCAACGATTCCCGCCTTCTCTATGGCCCTGCTTGCGGCATCGCTGTACGCTTTAACAAGCCCGCCGTAGCCGAGCTTTATGCCACCGAAGTAGCGCGTAACCACGACCACGACGTTGCTTAACTCCCTGTTCTGAATGACCTTTAGGATGGGCTTTCCGGCGGAGCCCTTCGGCTCGCCGTCGTCATCGTAACGGACAGCGAAGTTCCTGCCGTCGTTAATAACGGTCGTTAATAACGTAAGCCGAAACGTTGTGGGTCGCGTCGCCGTGGTGGTTTTTGATTTTTGCTATGAACTTCCTCGCTTCCTCCTCCGTGTTGGCCGGCGAGGCGTAGCCTATGAAGACTGACTTCTTGACGATGAGCCTGGCATTTCCAAAGCCCTTCAGCGTTTTGTAGCCCATTTCTCCTATCATCTCCTCAGGGTAGCGATGAGCTTCCTTTCATCGAGGAGCATCTCTATGGCGTCCTTAACGTCCCTGACAACTATGTCGCTGGCTAAAAGGGCATCAACCGTCGCACCCTCGTTACCAATCACGCAGAAAGCCAGCTCCGCCTTCTCGAGCATCGCGACGTCGTTGTTTCCGTTTCCAACCGCCACATAGGGAGCGTAACCATCCGCTATTTCGGCCTTCTCCGCACCGCTTGAGACCCTCTCTATCCTTATCGGAAGCCCCTTAAACTCCCTCTCCAGCGTCCCGAAGGTGTCCGCGCTGAGAACAACTACAGTATACTGGTCGGCAAGCTTCACAAGAAGTTCCTTAACGTCCTCGGGGACTTTCCCCTCCTTTCCCAGAGTCCCGTTCAGGTCGAAGAGAACAGCGCTAAATTCGAGCTTTCCATAGCCGGGAATCTCCATAATACCACCCCCTCAAAGTTAAGTGCAAAGTTTTTAAACGATTGGCTCTAACCCCTCTTGGATACATAGGAGACGAGTTAAAGTATTAACTCTGGGGGATAAGAAATGAACACATTCCTGGCAAGGCTTCGCGACAGGGATGTCCTCGTTCGGCTCAATGCTTTTATCCTCAGCTACTTCGGCTGGATAGCCTTCGGGGTTCTGTACGGATATATTGGAAAGTGGAGCGTTGACATAACAAAATACTTCTTGAAACTTCCGCTAACATCTAAGTCTCTCGTGATTGGGCTCTTGAGCTTTACAAAATCACTAACTCCTCTCTATGACCTGCTCAAGAGTATCTATTATTTCGGGTTCGCAGGTTCAATAGGGTTTATGGTCTTTTATGTTCTCTTATATTTGCAGGACTTTCAGACGTCCGATGAACTTCTCGCGAGGTACATAATGGCCTACTGCGGAGCGGGGGCAATTTACCTGGTTTTCCATACGTATGCCCCCCACTACATCTACCACATCCCCGGATATTCAATGGAGAACACCCTACTTACAAGGCAGGAGTTCGTCCTACCTTCGCTCCACAACACTTTCGCAGCGATAAATATAATGACAGTATGGAGGTATAGAAAACGCCTTGGGGGCAAAGTCTTGATAGTGATAAATACTCTTATTCCCTTTGCCACAGTTCTTCTCGGTCACCATTGGATATATGATGTCATAACAGGCTTTTTACTGGCCATAGCTGTGTCCAGAGTAACCAATGGATGGGCTATCAGGATACCCATGTTCATATACTCCCTCGAGCTCAAATCTCTAGAAGCAATCACAATGTTTAACATTGCCCTCGCAACCCTGATGTTTTTAATAGCTTTGGATCCACAAAAGTGGATTCTCCTCATAAGGAGTATTCTAAACCAACCCTGAGAAAAGCTTATAAATTATGGTTCTTTCCCATAGAACGGTGCCGGGGTAGCCTAGCTCGGTAGGGCGGGGGACTCGTAATCCCCAGGTCCCGGGTTCAAATCCCGGTCCCGGCTCCATCATTTTACAAGAAAACCGCTTTTTATCGTTATAGTTGCCTCTGTTTCTTTATCAGACAGGATAATCAAATAAAACTTACCCCCCTTAGGACTTCTCCAAATTTTCTTTGCGTTCTTGACGTTGGAAACATAGAAATAACAAAGAGCTTTGCCTCCTGTTTTGAGTCTTTCTAATCCAGTTGAGTCCGTTATGCATAAGGTGACTGGTTCTCGAGATGAAACGTCAATAGAAACGGTAAGAAAACTGCCATCAATTGAAAGAGACTTTGGATAATTTGGATATAAAAAGATATGATAGGTGGCGCTCGACTCAGTAGCCACTACGAAACCGATGAACACCACTGCTACCACTGAAAACGCAAAGAGCATCGCGGTCAATTTTTTGGTACCCCTCGCACTCCTTGTTACGTTGAACATACCACTGCCACCATTAGATAATTTGCAAAAACCCCTTATAAACCTTGAAGTTTAAACAATCCAAAACTAGACAGTAGTTACAAAGAAGGGCTGAAAGGCCATAAAATTGGAAGGAATCCAAAAAGTCGTTAAAGGTTGATTCTTTCAAGGACGTTCCTAGCTTTTCTGTTGAATTCTTCCTTATCCTGATATTCCCAGTAGTGCTCACCGCTTGGAAATTCTCCAGTCTTAACTTCGCGGTTGTAGTCCTGGAGGGCCTTTAAAATAACCCCGTTCAGGTTGGCGTAGCGTTTCGCGAAGGGCGGTGAGTTCTCGTAGATTCCAAGGACGTCGTGCCAGACAAGAACCTGCCCATCAACCCATGGTCCGGAGCCTATCCCTATAGTCGGTATCGAGACTTCCTCGGTTACAAGTTTTGCAACATCTGCTAGGGTAAACTCAAGGACAACGGCAAAGGCTCCCGCCCTTTCAAGGGCCTTCGCGTCCCTGAGAATCTCCTCTATTTCCTCTTCCGTCTCCCCCATAATCCTGTAACCACCGAGCCTGAGGTACCGCTGGGGCGTTAAACCCGTGTGCCCCATGACCGGGATTCCCATTCTCACGAGCTTTTTCACGAGCTTCTCATAATCAGCACCGCCCTCAATCTTCACCGCATCGGCTCCCGCCTGAATCAACCTTACGGCGTTCCTAACGCCTTCCTCAATGCTCACTTCATAGCTGGAAAAGGGCATGTCAGCCAAAACCAGGGCTCTCTTTACGGCTTTCGCGACTGCCCTCGTGTGGAATACCATCTGCTCCATGGTCACGTTCAGCGTGTTCTCATCGCCGTAAACAACCATCCCAAGGGAATCGCCCACGAAGACGATGTCAATCCCTGCCTTATCAGCCAGAAGCGCGGAGGGATAATCGTAGGCGGTAATCATCGTGATTTTCTCCCTTCCCTTCATCTCGCGGATTTTTTTCGGCGTTACCTCCCTCATGCTACCACCGGTGTCTTTTCGATGGCGGTCTAATTAACGGTTTCGATTGGTGGGGTTTATAAGCCAGATGGCGAGAACTAAACGGGGAAACCACGTGAATGAGGAGTGGAAGTTCTTTGAACCTATAAATGTTAATGGGATTTCACTCAGAAAACTCATCCGAGAGATGAGAGACGATAGAGAAAGGAGAATTATGGGTGAGGTGATGGAAATGAGAACCTGGGAGCATTACGAGCACACCGCTGACATAGGCGTTCGCGGTTACGGCTCAACCCTTGAGGAGGCCTTTGAGGCAGTGGCGCTTGGCCTTTTCGATGTTATGGTTGACGTGAGGAAAGTCGAACCGAAGGAATGCAGGGAGGTAGAGGTTGAGGAAGAGGACCTGGAGGCGCTCCTCTATTCGTTCCTTGAGGAACTCCTAGTGCTCCACGACATGGAGGGGCTTGTATTTGGAGACGTAAAGGTCGAGATAGAGAAGACAGAGAATGGGTATAAGCTCAAGGCTAAGGCCTGCGGTGAACCCCTGAGCGAGAAGCACGAGCCGAAGGAAGAAGTGAAGGCCATCACCTACCACGACATGAAGATTGAGAAACTTCCCGACGGCAGGTGGATGGCGCAGTTCGTCCCGGACCTGTGAGGTGGTTCCATGAGCGCGAGGGACGTCATTAAGGAGTCGAATCCCGAATTCTACGAGCGCTACTCAAAGCTCGAAGACACCGACGAGTTCTGGGAGTTTTTGATAAAGCCCCTCAGACAGAGCATAAGGGTGAACACCCTCAAGGCCCCGCTGGAGGTTGTCGTTGAGAGAATTAGTGAGGAGTTCGAGCTGGAACCCATCCCCTGGGTGAGAGAGGGCTTTTTCATCAACGTAGACAACCTCGCGAAGGTTCCGGAGCACGGTTTGGGGCTGATATTCGGTCAGGAGGCAAGCTCGATGATTCCGCCCGTTGTCCTTGAGCCAAAGCCGGGTGAACTTGTCCTTGATATGGCCGCGGCGCCCGGCTCCAAGACGGGGCAAATAGCACAGTACATGGAAAACGAGGGGTGTATAATAGCCAACGACCCGAACAGGGACAGGGCAAACGTTCTCATAGCGAACCTCAACAGGATGGGAGTTCTCATAGCGAGGGTCACAACCCGGGACGGGGCAAAGTTTGCGCGCTTTGAAAATGCCTTCGACAGGGTTCTTCTAGATGCCCCCTGCTCCTCGGTGGGAATGATAAGGAAGAGCTGGCGCTTCCTGAGGGAGTGGCGGGAAAAAGCGGTCATCAAGTACATGAACATCCAGAAGAGGCTTATCCTGGCTGGATACAAAGCCCTAAAACCCGGTGGAACCCTCGTTTACTCCACCTGCACGATAGACCCTCTCGAAAATGAAGAAGTCGTTGATTACCTGCTCAGGAAGACCGATGCAAGGCTTGAGCCCATCAAACTTCCCGTAAAGACCAGCGAGCTCGTTCTGGAGTGGGAGGGAAAGGAGTATTCGCCCGAGCTGAAGAAGGCCCTACGAATCCACCCAAACGACAACGACACGGAGGCATTTTTCATAGCGAAGATAGTCAAGCCGGGTGATGGAAATGGGTGAGAACCCGAGGGAAGGGATAGGAAAGACTAGCGACGCTGAACTCGTTAAAAAGCTTCTCCTTGAGAACTACGGCTACGCCCCCGAGTTAATCTACAAAATCAGGGGTAATCACCAGAAGGTCTATGCCTACAAGCCCTGTGAGTTGCAGATAAGCGATACCGGGCGGAGGGGTGTTTACTTTGCTAGGATTGAGAGCGACGGTATAAGGCTGACCATCGAGGGTGCCTTCCTCGTCGGGCCCAAAGCAACAAAAAACGTGGTTGAGCTCGATGATGAGAGGGCAAGGCGTTATTTAGCCGGAGAAAGCGTTGAAATAGACGAGAACATTTACGGCTGGGTGATAGTCAAGTGGCGCTCCTATTTCCTCGGCTCGGCAAAGGCCAAGAACGGAAGGTTGCTCAACTACGTTCCCAAGGAGAGGAGATTAAGAATGGAGTAACATTTTCGTCCCTCGAAACATTAAAATAAATCTTAGGGTCACCTAAGAAGGGGGTGAGAAAATGGTACCGCTGAAGAGGATTGACAAGATAAGGTGGGAGATTCCCAAGTTCGACAAGAGAATGCGCGTTCCGGGGAGGGTTTACGCTGACGACCAGCTCATAGAGAAGATGCGCCAGGACAGGACACTGGAACAAGCAGCGAACGTTGCGATGCTCCCGGGAATCTACAAGTACTCCATCGTAATGCCCGACGGACATCAGGGCTACGGCTTCCCGATTGGAGGAGTGGCGGCTTTTGATGTAAAGGAGGGCGTAATAAGCCCCGGAGGCGTGGGATATGACATCAACTGTGGCGTCCGTCTCATCAGGACAAACCTCACCGAGAAGGAGGTAAGGCCTAAGATTAAGGAGCTCGTCGATACTCTCTTCAAGAACGTGCCGAGTGGTCTTGGAAGCAAAGGCCGTGTGAGGCTCCACTGGACTCAATTGGACGATGTTCTCGCCGATGGAGCGAAATGGGCGGTTGACAACGGCTACGGCTGGAAAGAGGATTTGGAGCACCTCGAGGAAGGCGGAAGAATGGAAGGGGCTGATCCAGAAGCGGTAAGCCAGAGGGCAAAACAACGCGGAGCGCCCCAGCTCGGTTCTCTCGGCTCAGGAAACCACTTCCTTGAGGTTCAGGTCGTTGACAAGATATTCGACGAGGAGATAGCGAAAGCCTACGGCCTCTTCGAGGGACAGGTCGTTGTCATGGTTCACACAGGTTCGAGAGGTCTCGGCCACCAGGTGGCGAGCGACTACCTCAGGATAATGGAGAAGGCCAATAGAAAGTACGGCATTCCATGGCCCGATAGAGAGTTAGTGAGCGTTCCCTTCCAGAGCGAGGAGGGGCAAAGATACTTCTCGGCTATGAAGGCCGCGGCAAACTTCGCCTGGGCCAACAGGCAGATGATAACACACTGGGTGAGGGAGAGCTTTGAAGAGGTCTTCAAGAGAAAAGCCGAGGACATGGAGATGAGCATTGTCTACGATGTTGCACACAACATAGCGAAGGTTGAAGAGCACGAGGTTGATGGAAAGAAAGTGAAGGTCGTCGTCCACAGGAAAGGAGCAACGAGGGCATTCCCCGCCGGCCATCCGGATGTTCCTAGAGCTTACCGCGACGTCGGACAGCCCGTCCTCATTCCGGGCTCGATGGGAACGGCCAGCTATGTCTTAGCGGGAGCCGAAGGCTCAATGCGCGAAACCTTTGGCAGTTCATGCCACGGTGCCGGAAGACTCCTCAGCAGGAAGGCCGCGACGAGGCAATACCGTGGCGACAGACTTAGAAACGAGCTGTTGAAGAGGGGCATTTACGTCCGCGCGGCGTCGCTCCGCGTTGTTGCCGAGGAGGCTCCGGGAGCGTACAAGAGCGTTGACAACGTCGTTAGCGTCGTCCACCAGGCAGGAATAGCCAAGCTCGTGGCTAGGATGAGACCCATGGGTGTTGCGAAGGGATGAGTTGCTTTTCTTCTTGTTTCATTGCTTTTTTCTCCAGGCATATCGACATTTTAGGGGTCCCTAGTGCAAAAATTGAAAAGACTACCTGAGGTCGCTGGTCAAAAAGCGGGCATAGGCGAGGGCAAAGGGCAGGAGCAACATCACCAGAAGAACCGCTAGGTTGTTGAAGCCGTAGGTGAATGAATCGCCGAGGGGTACGTAATAGTTTGTGAACTCATCCCCGGCGAAGATGTAGCCAACGAGCTGGACGTAGTGGTGGGTTGGATTTATTGAATGAAGCCTTGAAACCCAGAGGTTGAGCTTTTCCTGCCAGAGTTGATGGGCAACCGTCCCCCACGGAGGCTCAGGACCGACTATTTTCGGCGCTATTATCTCAACGACTATGCCGTAGAAGATGGTTAGAAAAATCGCTAGACCAATTCCTATGAGCATCGATGTTTCTGGCTTCTTTGAGAGGGTCGAGAGAAGTAATCCAATGGAGAGAAAAACGAAGGTGTATAGGATCGTCACTAGCATCGCTACAAAGCCCCTCAAGAGGGAATCGCCGTCCAGGGGTATGCCGAGGATGAGCATTACCGCAACCATAACAACGTAGGAGACGATGTAAGTTAAGGCTATCAGCGCTCCCATCCCCGAGAACTTGCCATTGATTATCTCGTCCCTGTAAACTGGATGGCCGAGGAGGACTTTGATTGTTCCACTTTCAACTTCCCTGTTTACAGTATCAGCCCCTAGGGCAGCTCCCAGAACGGCCCCGAGAACACTGATTATCGTCATGTTTATCATGAAGAGCATCGCAAAGGGGGTCTGGTATATCTTTCCCTCAACGCCCCAGAGGGGAAAGCTATTGGAGCTAACCCTCGGCGTTCCCATCTGTATCAGGTAGTCCTTGGTCGAGTAAACGGCTAGAGCAAAAATCAGGAGATAGATAAAAATTGTCACGCTGAACCTCTTGCTTTTCACCGAAACGTACAGTTCCTTGAGGGCTATGTTCAAGATTGAACTCATCTCCTGCCGACCCTCCTCATCAGCCATACAACTATTCCAAACGCCGCGATGAGGAGAACGATACCTACCCATGCCCCACTGGAACCCTGGGTTACCCTGACTGTTATTACGGTTTGAGTCTTAGCTTGGTCGCCTGCGGCCGTTATAGTTACAGTATAGGTTCCTGCGGGCGTTGATTTGGGAACTCTTATTCTAACCTCTGCCCTTACAGGACCTTGGGAAACCACAACGTTTCCATTCATCTCAGGACCAACGCGAGGTATCATCTGGGGAACCACTTCCACATCCCAGCCGTTTGGAGCCTGAACGCTGAACTTGACGTTTGTGACCGGGCCGTCGGAGTCAACCCAAAGCGCTGTCGCGGTTGTCTCACCCGCTCTAACAGTAAGCAGGGGATTATCGACGTTTAGTGTGAGTGTCGCAGGGTTTTCAACCCGAACTGTAAGGGGAATAGTTTTCCTAAGGGTTCTTCCAGAGACAACGACTTTGACCTTAAGTTCCTCTGAACCAACGTTGAAAGGAGGTATGATAATGAGGTACAGGGTGGTGCTTTCACCGCTTCCCACTTTAATGCTCTCAACTGGAGATTCTCCCCTCGGGTCTTGGCTGATCAAATAGTTCCATCCCGAAGGAAGCCCCTCAACGGTTATCGTGTACTTATCCTCCTTCGAGCCAAGGTTCTGGATTGTTATTCTTGTACTCCCCCCAGTCCCGGGCTTTAGTGTTACCACATCGCTTTCTAGTTCGATCTTGAAATAATAGTCGGCCCGCTGGAGTGTGATCTCGAGTGTTTTCTCTTCTCCGTCGGATAGCTTCAACTTCTCGGTTTTCTGGGAGCAACCCTCACATCCTGCTATCAACGTGTATTGCCCGGGCTTCAACTCAAAGCTGACCGAACCGGCTGGCGATGCCGTAAGGTTCTTCCCGGCTATGGAAACCCATCCCCTGACGGGGTTGCCGTTCTCATCCCTTAAGACAACCACAAGCTTCGCTGGTTGGCCGAGGTAAGTTTTGTAGATGTAGATGTTAAGAAAATATGGCTTTCCGTTAATTAACAAGCCAATTTTGTGGTCGCCAAGCGTCGCGTTCCTGGGAATAGAGACCACCAACGTTGCTGTAGAGCTTCCATCAACCTCAAAAGTCCTGACCCTGTATCCTCCAGCTTTCAGGTAAACATCCCAGCCGGGAGTGGTGTTGAAGGTGGAGAACTCGACAATACCATTGCCCTCAAAGGAAATAGGAATCTGAATTACGTTTCCCGCCTCCGCTTCAATGCCTCTGTAGGGTATTAAAACCTCTATCCCCCTATATCTCACGTGGATTCTTCCAAGAAAGTCTCCAACCGAAAATTGAAGGGTTCCATTGGAAGAGGGTTCAACGTGAAGGGTTAGTGTAATTGTTCCCTTTGGGGGGACCGATATTCTAGAGACTTCGACGCCATTATAAAAAAACCCTGCTTTCCAGTTGGGGGGTAAGAACACGCTGAGATTAAGAGTTAGCTCCTCCTCCGAGAGGCTTTCAACGGTTATGGGAACGTCAAAAGGCCCGGAAACCACAACGTCCTCGTAAGGACAAAATACCACATAGCGGGGATTTTTTACTTCGGAAACTTCTGGAATAGCGTAGATGCTGAGAACTGTTCCATTGTACTCAAGGACAAGTTTTCCAAAGATTAAGGTTTTGTTTGTCTGAACGGATTTCAGCGTTCCATTTATGGATACCTCCATACTGTGGTTGTCAACACCGACAACCTCAATGATTGCGCCATCGACGCTAGCTCTAGCCCCGATTTCGGGTTTTAGGGAAGTGAGGAACCTTGGTTTCACAGAGACTACAAGAAATCCTCCTTCCTCTGTATAACTGCCCATGAGGATTTTAATGCCGTCTTTTTCCATCAGTGAGCCAAAGGAGAAGGGTTTTAGGCCAACGATATCATTCCCCAGTTTCAGCATTAGGTAGGGACTTCCGTTTATGGATTGAACTATGGTTATCGTGTAGTTTTCAACCTTAAGCATCTGTCCAGGTGCGAGTCTGCTCTCAAAAACAGTTACGTAAGGCTGTGCACTTACAGTCTGAACTATCAGAAGGAAAAGGAGCAACACGACGAAAAAGCGCCTCATCGTTCACTCCTCCTGTATATTGTCTTCAAGAAAACGTCCTCAAGGCTGGGTTCCTTAATCTCGAGACTCATTATCGTCACTCCTCTGGAGGCAAGATAACGGGAAAGCCACTCCCTTATGTCGGAGCGGGCGAAGATTATTGCCCTGTTCGGAGCCATCAGCTTGATTTCAGTTATATCATTGTGTTCAATTTCTGGTAGCTTCTCTTTGGTTTCAACAACTATTTCAAAGCCTTCCAGACTCATAAAGCGCCTTTTTATCTCATCGAGCGGTCCGAGAGCCTTAAGCTTTCCTTCAACTATTATACCCACCCTATCGCTAAGCTCCTCCACTTCACTCAAAACGTGGCTTGAGAAGAAAACTGTCCTTCCGCTCTCTCTGAAATCCCTTATGACCTCCTTTACGAGATGAACGCCTTCGGGATCTAGACCACTGGTGGGTTCGTCTAAAATCAAAAGCTCGGGGTCGTTTATTAACGCCTGAGCCAGTAACAGTCTCTGCTTCATTCCTTTTGAGAAGGTCTTAACGGGCCTATAACGCACTTCCCAGAGACCCACAGTTTTGAGCACCTCGGTTATTTTTTCTTCTCTTTCCAGCTTCCCCATCCTGTAGAAGTTTGCAAAGAATTCTAGGTTTTTCCAAGCCGTTAGCTCACCGTAAAGGGTGGCGTTCTCTGGGAGGTAACCTATTCTCTCCTTAGCCTTTATCGGCTCCCTCATAACGTCCGTTCCTAGTATTTTAATCGTCCCGCTGTCGGGTATAATTATGCCAAGCATACTGAGAATCGTTGTGGTTTTACCCGCACCGTTTGGGCCGAGAAATCCGAAGACTTCGCCTTCAAATACCGAAAAGCTGAGGTTATCCACGGCTTTGAAGTTTCCATAAGTCTTTGTAAGTCTCTGAACTACTATTGCTTCTTTCATTCAGGAACACCCCGGAGGTAGTTAAAATAATCAAATTGTGTTATAATAGGTGAGGCATGACTTTTAAGGATTTTGATTGAGTTTTTGGTGGAGGGAATAAAGATGAAACTCACTCACGTTGACGAAAAAGGCGTTAAAATGGTTGAAGTTGGACACAAGAGGGAGGTTTTCAGAAAGGCCGTAGCGAAGGGCCGAATCTACCTCAGGCCCGAAACCATCGAGCTCATAAAGGCCGGAAAAACGAAGAAGGGCAACGTGATAGCGACCGCACAGATAGCGGGGATTCTGGCCGTGAAGAAAACACCAGAGCTTATCCCCCTGTGTCACCCGATACCCTTAACTGGAGTAGACATAACCTTCGAGTTCGGCGAAAACTACATCGAGGCCACCTGCGAGGTTCGCGCGGTTTATAAGACAGGTGTTGAAATGGAGGCCCTCACGGGCGTTAGCGTAGCGCTCCTTACGATATGGGACATGGTCAAGGCCGTTGAGAAGGATGAAAACGGCCAGTATCCAGTGACGAGGATAGAGAACATCCACGTCGTGGAGAAGATTAAACAGGAATGACCAAAAAGGGTTATAAATGACACCCGTCAAGCGACAGTCGGTGAGTGCCATGTATCAGGTGAAGAAGAGCAAATCCGGTTACATCTTTGACCTCCCAAGGGAGAGAATAGCCTTCATGTTTCTCAAGGATGGGACCTACATAATGTTCCACGACGAAGAGTTCCTCTGCTACTCGCCGAAACCCGTTGAAATCTCAAGGGAGGAACTGGAGAGGTTCGAGAAAACCGGTGAGATGCCGGAACTGGTAAGGCGCGTTAAGGCCCACGACTTTCCGGAGGAATGCGTCGTCAAGAAACTTCCCCCGATTGACGAGGACTTAAAACCCTTTAACCCGAACAGGAAGTGTGTCGTTATCTTCACCGGCTTCCAGGACACGGTCATAGACTACATAGAGAGAGACGGTATAACCTACGCGGTTGCGAGGCTCGTTGATGATCCTGAAAAAATCTGCAGGTTCGTAGGGAAGGGCAACTACAAGGTTGCTGCAGTGAAACTTAAGAGGAACGAAAAATGCCTGACAAGGGAAGAGTTCCTGAAAGAGCTAGAAAAACTAAAAGGATAAGGCCTCAGATGTTCCCTATTCGCTGGAGAACCATCCCCTCTATTCTTATGGGCTCCGTTCTCCTCGCAAGGACTATGGCCTGGTCGAGCCTCGCCTCGTGTTCGGCGTGAATCGTGAATAGCGGGTCGCCCTCCTTAACCTTCTCACCAACCTTAACGTAGAGCTCCAGGCCAGCACCTTTGTCTTCCGGCGCTCCCGCGGCCCTCGCTATTGCCGTTATCGCCCTGTTGTCTATTGCCGTTACATAACCGCTCGTCGGGGCGGTGAAGGTGTAGGTCTTGTCACCAATCGGTATCTCCTCGGGCTTGATGTTCGGGTCTCCGCCCTGGGCCTCGATGATTTCCTTCATCTTCTCCCAGGCCTTTCCGCTCTCAAGGATTTCCCTGGCCATTTTCTTGCCCATCCCTGCCGGGGCAACACCGCCCATCTCAAGGAGGATTCCTGCCAGACCGGTGGCCTTCTCTATAAGGCTTCCGGGGCCTTTGCCGGTCATGAGGGCGGAAAGAGCTTCTCTAGCTTCGAGGGCGGGACCAACGGTGTGGCCTATCGGCTGACCACCGTAGGTTATGGCAACCTCAACGTACTGGCCGAGCCTCTTACCGAGCTCTATGAAGTCCCTTGCAAGTGCTCTAGCCTCATCAACAGTTTCTACTTTAACTCCCTTCCCCGTTGGGATGTCGATGAGCACGTACTGACTTCCCATGGCATACTTCTTTGACATTATGCTCGCTAGCATAAGACCAGGTGGATCAACGCTGAGAGCACGTTCTGATTTTATTGTTATATCGTCAGCGGGAGCAAGGTTCAAGGCTCCGCCCCAGACGAGGCACGCTCCAACCTTCTCCACTATCCTCTTTATTTCGTCGAGCGTAAAGCTGACGTTGGCGAAGACTTCAACGACGTCGGCAGTTCCAGCGGCGCTTGTTATTGCCCTTGAGCTGGTCTTGGGTATTGTAAGACCAGCGGCGGCCACTATCGGGACGACAAGGATGTTGGTCTTGTTTCCGGGGACACCGCCAATGCTGTGGACGTCCATTATGGGCTTCCTGTCGATGTCAAGCATGTCACCGGTCTCTGCCATTGCTATTGTCAGGGCCGCTATCTCGTCCATGTCGAGACCGTTTATCTCAAGGGAGGTCACGAAAGCACTAATCTCTATGTCGCGGAGCTTCCTGTCAACGATGTCCCTCACTATTGCCTCAATCTCGACCTTCCTCAGCTTTTCACCATGCATCTTCTTCTTTATATAACGGACGCTCTCCGGTGTTCCGGCAGGAATAACGGCAACTGTCTCTCCTTCAGAGAAATTATGGAGCTCTAAGATGTCTTTACTAACGCCAACCTCACCTTTGCCAACTAAGTTGCTTATTACAACGCTTCCATAAACTGTCTTCTTGCCTGCCTCGAGCTTCACGAGGTCGTCTGGATGGAGCTTTGCTTCTTTGGCGTCCTCCTCGTTTATGAGAACCGAATATCTACCGCTGTACAGGTCGAGGATTCTTACCTTCGCTTTCATTCTCTCACCCCCGGTGAATTTATCTTTTCTTTCATAACTTACTTAAATGTTTTCGAGAAAAGCAAGCCAAAAGAATAACGGACAAAACTGAACAATAAGCAGAGACGTGTAGAATTATTCAGACAAGCTCTCTCCGTATTGGACTTTTGAATGAACGACTGTCTCGAAGTCACCGGTTTTAAGAAGTAATCGAATAACATCTTTACTGATCTCTCGAATCGCCTGTGGAAGAACACCAGAGCCAAACAGATAATACCTAACAACCTCTCCAAGGGGGGCGGTATACAGCTTTCCATCAAACACATAAACTTCCTCCCCTACTATTCCCACAAGCTTATTTTTGTAGCCCAGCTTCGCTTTCATCGCCCCCCACCTCCAGAATAGAAACCACAACTTATGTTTTAAAATTTAACGGCCGATAAAGATTTAGTAACAATAAGTTAAACAACAAAAATAGGATATCAAAGGTTTCTAACTTCCTCATCTATTGACTCTTCCAGCGTTTTTTCCCAGTCTTCAACATCAAACTGCTCTAGTTCTCCTTCAAGCTCCTCCTTGAGGCTCATAACTCGTCTCTTTAGAGCAGATTTAGTTTCTTCGTCATAAACCACATAGTATGGGTTGTTTTTTGCTGAGATGTAAAGTATCGCTAGGATTATTACTAGAATGAAAAGGATTATAACAAGCCCATAAAGAATTATCTCCGCCATCATCTCTTCCCCCCGAATATTGCCTTGAAGACCCTCTTAATTGGGCTCTCCGGCTCGGGAGGCTTCCACTTAATTCCCGCAAGTTTGGCCGCGAGCTGTTTGATAGCAATAGCTGCCGGGCTTGTTGGATTCTTGATGACGAGTGGCACACCATAAGCAGAGGCACGCTTAACTTCCGGATCCTCTGGAATCATCGCTAGAACAGGAACCTCAAGGATAGCCTCGATTTCCTCCTTGCTGAGCTCGGTCTTCTCGTTGGTGACCCTGTTGAGAACGACACCGAGAGGAAGTGTTCCAAGTTTTTCTGCTATGAGCTTAGTCTTGAGAGAATCTGTGATCGCAGAGATTTCTGGGTTCGTGACGATTATGAGTTCCTTACCTATAAGCAACGCTGTAACTGAGGTCATCTCGAGTCCAGCGGGGGCATCGATAAGGACAAAATCTGCCATCTGGCTGATCTCTCTCATGAGCTCCCTTAATCTCTCGGGTTTAGCTTTTTTGACTTTCTCGAGGCTTAGTCCACCGGGAATTACTTTTACTCCAGCAGGTCCCTCGTAGATAGCGTCCTTAAGATCGGCTTCTCTAGCAAGAACATCATGAAGTGTGATTGGAATGTCTTCCATTCCAAGTACGAGGCTAAGGTTTGCCATTGTCAAATCTGCATCGAGGAGAATTACTTCCTTGCCGAACTGGGCCAATGCAACACCGAGGTTTGCAACGGTTGTGGTTTTACCCGTTCCACCCTTTCCAGATGCAAAAACTATTGAACGCCCTTCCAAAGCCGACACCTCCGGTAAAATCATGATAGGCATGCACTAATTTAAGGCCTACTGTATATTGCGATTATCGCTTAAGAAACAAATGCTTTTAGCTTTTACGGTAGAAATAAAAAGGAAGAAATTGTCAAAGATGTTCATTCAGCTTTTTTACCGGCTTCTCCCTCAACTTTGGCAGTATATGCCCTAGCAGCATCACCGACGGCCTGGAAAAGTTTCAGCATCTCCATCGGGAGTGGTAGGACGATGACGTTGCTCTTATCGCTGGCTACGTCGCTGATTGTCTGTAGAGTCCTAAGCTGGAGCGCCATGGGATGCTCGCTGATTATTTCAGCGGCCTCACGGAGCTTCTCGGCGGCCTGTCTCTCCGCCTCAGCAAGGAGAATCCTTGCCCTTCTCTCCCTCTCGGCCTCAGCCTGCTTCGCCATAGCCCTCTGCATTCCCGCTGGCAACTCGACGTCCTTTATCTCCACGGTTGTGACCTTTATTCCCCACGGGTCAGTTGCCTCGTCAATGATTTTCTGGAGTTGTAGGTTTAACTTTTCCCTCTCACTGAGGAGCTCGTCAAGGTGAGCCTGACCTATGACACTCCTCAATGTTGTCTGGGCTATCTGGCTGGTGGCCATTATGTAGTTGCTGACCTGAGTTACGGCCTTAATCGGGTCAACAACGCGGAAGTAAACAACGGCGTTGACCCTGACTGGAACGTTATCCTTGGTAATGGTTTCCTGAACCGGGACATCGAGGACTCTGGTACGGAGGTCAACTATAACGGCCTTTTCAAAAATCGGGATTATGAAGAACAGACCAGGGCCCCTTGCTCCAACGACCCTACCGAGACGGAAGATAACGGCTCTCTCATACTCCTTGACTATTTTTATGGCACTGGCCAGTATAATCAAGACAAAAAGCAAAACGATTCCCAAAACTATTGTCCCAACCGCCATCAATTACCACCCCTAACCTTTTCGACGACGAGCGTCAATCCCCTCATCTCAACAACCCTAACCATTTCACCGACCTTAATGGGAGACCCATCCTTAGAGACAGCCTTCCAGAGCTCTCCGTGGATTTTTATGACTCCTTCTGGGGTTAGGTCTTCAACGACCTTTCCAATCTCCCCGATGAGTTCTTCCTTTCCCGTTTCAGGCTTTCTACGGTGGGCCCTGACCACTGCCGCCATTCCAAAGAGGAAGAACAGCGCCAGCAGAACACCCGTGACTATTATGGCAATCCTGAGGGTTTCGAAGGTTGATGAGTTCACGAGGTAAACACCCCCTCCTTTGCCAAAGAGCAGTAGCCCTCCCAAAACAAAGCTGACCAGTCCGGCGATTGTGAAAAGACCGAAGGTCGGAGTTAGCGCCTCCGCTATGAAGAAAATCATTCCGAGGATTATTAGGACAAGGCCGGCATCGTTGTAGCCAAAGTAACCCATGCCGATTACACCCAGAACGAGGAGTATCGCTCCAAGGGTTTCGGGAACGTGCCATCCCGGCGTCAGGAACCCGAAGACTAGTCCGAGCATTCCGACGACGAATAGAAGGTACGAAACCGCGGGATTCGCAAGGAACGTGACTATTCTGTAGCTGATAGAGGGGCTCAGTTCTTCGACCTTAACGTTGGTGAAATTGAATGGGACATAACCTTTTCCTGCAACGGGAATCTTCGTCCTCATGCCGTTGGCCTTCTTGAGAAGGTCGGGAACGCTATCCGCGATAACCTCTATAACGTGGGCCTTCAGGGCCTCCTCGGGGGTCAGGCTCAAATCCTCCATGACGAACTTCTCGGCGGCGGTAACGTTCCTTCCGCTTTCTTCTGCAAGAGAACGCATGTATGCTGTGTAAAAGTTTCTGATTTTCGCGGGAGCGCGTATTATACTGCCATTGGCGGCGTAGCCGAGTATAGGCTCGCAGGCCCCTATGCTCGTCCCAGGGGCCATCGCTATCAGATGAGAAGCCATCGCTATGTACGTGCCGGCTGATGCCGCTATCGCTCCTCTGGGGTAAACGTAGATTATAACTGGAACTGTTGAGTTCTGGATTAGCGAGACTATTCTCATCATGGCATCTCCCTGGCCACCGGGGGTGTTTAGCTCTATTATGAGCGCCTCGGCGTTGTGCTCCTCGGCAGTCTTTATGTAACTCGCGAACTGGTCTGCGGTGTACTGGGTAATCGTCCCGTCTATCTTGCCAACGTAGACGACTTTCTGGGGCTCCCGCTGGGCAGATACTGGGGGAATGAGCAACAGGGCAATCAGAACTATCAGCAGGGCGCGCCTCATGAGTCTCATCACTCCTAGATACCACTCAAACGTTAAAAGCCTTTTGTCCCCAACGGGAGTTAGGAAAGCCATTTATACGTGGAGCCACTAAGCACGATTATGCTCGTCGAAACCTACAAGCGCTTTCGCATTGCAAAAAATGGGGAGAAGGCTAAACTTGCAAACCACCTCATAAGGGAAGTGGCAAAGCTCTCCCATGAAGAGCCCTTCTGGGAAGCCGTCAAAAAACTCGGCCTAAAACCTGAGGCCGTAAAGGAAGCCATGCTCTACCTCGAGGGAAGGGGAGAGATTGAAATAAAACGTTCCTCAGATGGAAAGAGGTTGTGGGTTTTGACCCTAAGGGATATAAGGAAAAATCCCGTAAGGCTGGACCGATGGCTGGGGTTGACATCGGGAAGACGAGCGGAGAAATGATACGAAATGGCACGTGGGCCTTTAAGGACGGGACATTCTATCAGGCCCTCAGGCTGGAAAGCGGAAGGGCCGGGATAGTTGCCTACGATGGGGACTTTCACTTTCCTGAAGACTGGAACAGGGCCGAGAGAAAGGAAGCTAGAAAGAAAATAATCTTTATCTTAGGTCTGAACACGGATTTGGACTCCTTTTATGCCCAGATAAGCGATTCGCCCTTTGAGTTTCTCATTGAGGAGTTTTATGGACTGAGTGCTCCTGCCTCCCCAAGTCCCTACCAGGCCCTTGTCGAGGTTATAGCCCAACAGCAGGTTAACTTCGAGTTCGCCCAGAGGACGATTGGAAACCTCGTCAAGCTGGCTGGAGAACCGGTTGAAGGGCTCTACCTCTTTCCCACCGCGGAGAAAATTAATGAGTTGGGTGAAAGGCTTAAGGAGGCAAAGCTTGGTTATAGAGCCGGCTACATAAAGTCCCTCACGGAACTTTACCTTGAGGGAAGGCTGAACCTCAAACTCTGGGACTGGGAAATAGATAGGGCAATCGGATACCTCACCAAATTCAGGGGCATAGGAAAGTGGACCGCGGAGCTGTTTCTGGCCTATGGGTTGAGGAGAAACGTTTATCCAGCCGGTGATCTTGGTCTCAGGAGAGGAATAGCAAAGATTTTCGGAAAGCGCCTGAAGGAAGTCAGAGAAAAGGACGTTCGGGGGATTATAGAACCATACGGGAAGTGGAAGGGGCTTTTGGCCTTTTACATTCTCTGCTACGACCGAAAAACGGAGATGGAGCGGAGAAAAAGATGAGTAGTGTTGTCATAATGCTTGATAGGGAAAAATTCAAGAATGTTAAAAACAAGGATATAGTTTCGCTCATCGAAGAAAGCCTCCCAAAAGTTGAAGAAACCCTGAAGGCCGAGAGGGAAGAGTTTCTCCGCGAAAAAATTGCAAAACTTGAAGAAAAGCTGGAAAAGATGAGTTCCGAGATTGAAGAGCTCAGGGAGTTCTACGAAAAGGCGCTAAGGGACAAGGGATTGATGATGGCTGAAAAGAAGAAGCTGAGAAAGGAAAACGAGGAGCTCAGGGCAAAGCTAGAGGAAAAGCGGAACAAGGCAGGCCAGATTCACAAATTGTGAACAAATTGTTCACGGAGCGTGAACGAAAATGAAGCTCCTTATCAAACCCAATAGGGGCTTTGGAAAAATTGAGGTGGAGCTTGACGAAACTCTGTGGGAGAGAATTGAAGAGCTTGCCGAGCGCTACAGCCTTTCCCCTGAGAGAGTGGTTGAGATTGCACTGAAGGGGGAGTTCAAAGAACCCCGGGGAGACCTCGAAGAACTTGAGGAAAAAGTAAAGGAACTCGAAAGAAAAGTCTGGAAACTTGAGATGGAATACGCCCCGCTCAGGTATAAGGCATACGGTCTGAGCGAGGACAACAAAATCCTGGCAATTGAACTCTCAGGTTTAATAGCCGAAAACAACCAGCTGAGGCGCTTCCTTAGGCTTCCCCCGAACAGGAATATAGAGCTGAGAAAGCTTATATCCTACTACCTCCAAGGCTAAAACGCGGATGATGACAGCGAATTGCACTGATGTTGATGACGAGGACTGGCCCTGACGCCGTCCCGGACGGGCTGTGAGGAATCCAAGACGGGATGAGTAAAGGCGATGATATACCCTATGAGCGCCGAGCCTGTCCGGGGCGTTGGACAATCAACAACTTTTGAAAAAACTTATAAACAAGAATGCTCTTTTATTGACACTAACCAACGGAGGTGTCCCTTATGAGGAGGTTTAGTCTCCTGATAATATTCCTCCTCCTGCTCTCTGCCGTGCCGATTTTCAGTGCAAGTTATGTTGGTGCAGTCCAGACAGACCTGAGTGGGCATACTATTTGTGTCGACGCTGGGCACGGAGGCAGTGACCCGGGAGCAGTTGCCAATGGCGTTGAGGAAAAGAACATTAACCTTGCAATAGCCCTCAAGGTTGCAAAGCTCCTGGAAGAGGACGGAGCAAAGGTTGTCCTAACTAGGGACGGCGATTACTACGTTTCACTCTCGGATAGGGTCAAAATAGCCAACTCAAACAACTGCGACATATTCATCAGCATACATGCCAACGCGGCCAGTGACACCTCGGCCAGTGGGTTTGAGGTGTATCACTACTACGGTTCAACAAAGGGAAACGAGCTGGCAACCTACGTTGATGAAGAAATCGCCAAAGTTATACCTCTCAAGAACAGGGGTGTTAAAGAGGCTGGCTTTTACGTTCTCAAATATACCTCAATGCCGGCAATCCTCATCGAGACGGGTTTTGTGACCAACACTTATGATGTTGGAATAATAACTGACGAAAACTATCAGTGGCGCTATGCTTACGCGATTCTTCATGGAGTCCAGAGGTACTTCGGCGTTCCAGTCCACGACCCACTGCCGACCGTGACGGATATAAGGTTTGCAGACCATGGGGACTACTTCAGAGTTGTACTTGACGTAAGCCAGAGCACAGAGTATGAGACGTTCTATTACTACTATGGCTATTACATTGTCATCGAGGTTCCAAACGCAACGCTCGCTGACCTGGGCTGGAATTCCGATGGAACGTGGCAGTATACTGAAACGGGCTCCTCAAGTGTGCCCTACATCTATGCAACGGAGTATGAGGGGACTGTCTACGTGGTTCTGGCACTTGGCTATCCATATCAGGGCTACAAAGACTTCACGCTTGAGAACCCCTACAGGATAGTCGTTGACGTCTACAGCTAAACTGCCCCCACGCTCTCCAATATTTTTGGTATCTCACCGGGCTCAAGGGCGCTCTCGACCATATACCCCTTCTCCACGAGGATTCTCGAAATCAGCTCTTCTCTAGTGTAACCGTCGAGCGTTCTATCCCCGTAGAACATCAGCTCCGGAAGGAGAATAAGACCGAGTTCAACCTCCGGAAGGCTTCTAACGGTTCTCAATACGTCTCTGCCAGTAAGCAGTCCGGCGGTTCCGATGTTCCCGCCGAAGAACTCGTTTTTAACGGCGATGACAGGAATCTTTGGAAATATCCTCCTCAGCTCGGGGTAGGCCAGCTCGCCTGTGAGGATGTAAGTTTTTATGGCCGGCTCTATCTCAAAGGGTCCAACTTCGAGCCTCAGCTCGCCGAGGAGGGCTTTGAAAATCGGTGGAATCACAACTTTTATTCCCGTTTCCTTTCCAGCTTCGAGTGCAGTCTCCTTGACGAAGACGAGCTCTTCCCCCGTTAATGGCCTGACGTCCCTGTTGTACCTCGTTACACCGACCGGGAAGAGCCTTACTTCGGCAACTTCCATCGAGGCCAAATCCCCTATTATTTCCCCGATGTCGTCAACGTTGTAGCCGGGGGTGAGGATTATGTCCGCTATGACCCGGAAAGTCCTGGCAACCAGCGGGAGAAGGTCTATCAGCTTACCGGCGAGGGGGCTCCTCATGAGTGCAATCCGCTTTTCCCTCTTTGTTGTGTGAACCGAAATCTGCATCTCATCGAGACCTGCTTTTTGGAGGCTTTCAATTCTCTTCTCATCGAGCCCGACGTTTCCGGCCGTGTCTGTAACCCGAATCCAGAGCTCTGGGTAGTGTTCGCTCACGTAGGCGATTCTTTTCTCAAGTTCGGGGTCGTTGAGCGTATCATGGAAGGAAACCCTGTAAATCATCTCCTTTGGATTTTGACGAAGGTAACAGAAGAGGCAGTAGCTCCCGCAGGGACCGGCTTTACTAGAGGGCGGAATAACGACCAAATCTTCTCTCTCATCGACTCCATCGAGCTCGTACTTCGTTATCTTCCTTAGCCTGAAGTCCTCGGTGAACTCATACATGCCTCGATGTTGGAGCAGGCTTTTTAAAAGATTAGCGTAAGAGTTCCGGGGATTGGTATGATAATAGCGGTAACCGGAACTCCCGGGGTTGGAAAAACGACAGTCTCAAAGCTTTTGGCAAGAAAGCTCGGCTACGAATACGTTAGTTTAAGGGATTACGCGATGGAAAGGGGAATCGGTGAGATGAAAGGCGATGAGCTGGAGGTTGAGGTGGACGAGTTAGCTTATAACTTCGAGAGGGACTTCGCCGGAAAAAACGTCATCGCTGACGGTCACTTGAGCCACTTTCTCAAGGCCGACCTCGTGGTGGTTCTGCGCGCCCATCCAAAGCTTGTAGGCGAGAGGTTGAAAGCCAGGGGTTATTCAAAGGAGAAAATTGGGGAGAACGTTGAGGCCGAGCTCGTTGATGTAATCCTTGTTGAGGCCCTCGAGGAGAACGAGAACGTTATTGAGGTAGACACGACGGGAAAAACGCCCGAAGAAGTCGTTGATGAAATTCTCAGGCTGATTCAGAAGGGCGTTAAAAGAAGGGTAGGCATTGTTGACTGGAGCGAGGTTTACGACGAGGTGATACCATACCTAAGGTTGTGAGAGAAAATTTTTGAAGAGCCGAGTGGAATGATAGTCTGTTCTCTTTGGAGAGTGGTAGATATGATGGGACTCTCAGAGATTGAGAGAAAAGCATTTGATTTAATGGCAAGTTCCATCGTAAGATACAAGCCCCTGGATATATGGGAATTCGAGGGAGCCAAGATCACATTGCCTTTTCAACAGAAGGCATTTCCCGGAGATCTTTTTCTGTTTTCCAGGGAAATCAACGTTCCCAATGATGACCTTAAATGGTTTTTGAAAGTCTCGATGGAAGGAAACGCTCTGGTAAGACTTGATGGAAGGGCTTATGGGACTATCGATGACGTCCACACGTACATCCCAATACGTCCCGGAAAACATAGGCTCGAACTTACGGTTTCACCGCTAACAATGTTCGGTTATCACAAGTGGAGAATTAAAATTGACTACGCAATGCTCATTGGGATTATGTGGGAACCTTACGTTCTAGCCCAGAGATTACTGGATTTGGTCAGTTTTATTGAGGTGCTGGAAGAAAATGACCTTAGGGAGGCCCTTATAAAAGAACTCTCCGATATTCTCATAGGAGTTAAAAGTGTTCCCAACATAAAACAGATCACCCTTCTTAGAATGCTTCTGTACGATGGCGGTTTAGGGATTAAAGAGCTCAAAATAGGTAGATTCGACACGAGAGACGTTAGACCCGACTACATGTTTCTTTCGGCAGTTTATGGAACGGGGATCATGCAGGGAATATTCGATGATATTCCAAACCAAAGCAGAGAAAAGTACATAGAAGAAATTAATGAAATCCTCCAAAAGTTAGAAAAGGCCCTGGCGAAGCTGAGAAGGGCATTTCCAAAGATAGGTAAAGCCTACGCTTTTGCTCATTCTCATATCGATGCAGCATGGCTCTGGCCATACAATGAGACAAAACAGAAAATCCTGAGGACTTTCTCAACAATGGAGAGGCTAATGAGAAGATATGGGATTACGTACATTCAGAGTTCAGCACAATATTATAGATGGCTCGAGGAAATGGACAAGGAGCTCTTTGAAAAGGTTAAACGGTACGTAGAGGAGGAAAAATGGATACTGGCCGGAGGAATGTGGGTAGAGAGTGACGTTCAGCTAATAGATGGAGAATCTCTCGTTAGGCAGTTTCTCTACGGCCAAAGATACTTCCTTGAAAAATTTGGTAGGATTTCTAAGATAGGTTGGCTTCCAGATACCTTTGGTTTTTCAGCCTCATTGCCACAGATAATGAAAAAGAGCGGAATCGAGATGTTCGCAACGTATAAACTCCTCTGGAATGAGAGGAATGAATTCCCATATCACGCATTTATATGGAGGGGAATTGACGGAACAGAGATTCCCGTTCACATTATGATGAGTTACAAATCTTCAATGACCACCAAGAGCTTGTATAAACAGTGGAAAAGATACAAAAACAAATATGAGGTCCCGTTTCTACTCTATGCCTATGGATATGGTGACGGTGGGGGAGGAGTTACCTGGGAAATGGTTGAAATGATGAAATACATGAACAAAGTTCCATATATTCCAAAAATAACAAAGGGCCAAGAAAAAGAGTACATTTCAGAGCTTAAATCATGCACAGAAAAGATGCCAGTATGGGAAGGTGAACTCTATGTCGAGGTGCATAGGGGAACATACACAACAAACCTCCGGATGAAAAAATTAATGGCAACCGCCGAGTCAACTCTTAGAAGTGCAGAAATTTGGAGTTCAATCGCCGAGATGCTGGGATTACTTGAATACCCAAAAGAGAAGCTTGAGGAAATGTGGAAGAGGGTCTTATTGCATCAATTCCACGATGTCCTTCCGGGTTCTTCAATAAGGGAGGTCTATGAAGAAGCTACCAAAGATCTGGAAAAGATAATTCAAGAAGGGAAAAGAATAATAGAAAGTTCACTACTAACGATTGCTGAAAACAGCGGTTGTTCTCTGGTCTTTAACGATCTTCCATGGGAAAGACGAGAAGTTATTGAAGTTAATGGGGAACATTATCTTGTGGAAGCTTCGCCGATGGGATGGAAACCCTTTAGACCTATTTCTTCAGAAAATGGGGTCACAGTCAAGAATAATGGCGATACAATAATCCTTGAGAACGAATATTTAAAAGCTGTGATTAACGAAGACGGAGAGCTAGTATCACTATACGACAAAGAAAACAAAAGAGAAGCCCTAAGAGGTCCAAGCAATGTCATCATGGCCCACGTGGACACACCCGGAATGTGGGACGCATGGGATGTTAATGAAGACTTTCTGATTCAGGGAGAGAAACTAAAAACAAGAGAAAAAGCAAAGATAATCTATAAGAGCCCTCTTATTGCAGTAGTAAAAGTTGTCAAAGAATACAGAAATTCATTGGTAACTCAGCTAATAAAGCTTCGCAAGGAATCAAAACTCCTCGAATTCGAGACAGAAGTTGATTGGAACGACAAAGAGGTTCTACTTAAAGCATGGTTCAACTTCAACACTCACAACTGGAGCTCTTTTTACGACATCCCCTACGGAGTGATAGAAAGGCCTGCCGTGAGAAACACACCATGGGAACAAACAAAATTCGAAGTTCCTGCATTAAGATGGGCTGACGTGTGCGATGGGGAATATGGAGTTGCAATCATATGTACCTCTCGCCACGGATATTCAAACTGGGATTCAAAGATTGGACTGAGTCTACTGAAATCCCCTATTTATCCCAACCCTTGGAGTGACATAGGAAAGGGGCAATTTACCTATTACCTCTATCCACATAAAGGAGACTGGTTTGATGGAGAAGTGTACAAGAGGGCTTTAGAAGTATGGTCTAAGCTGAGAGTCGTCAAAACGAAGAAAGACCGTTGTTCTGGGGAGTTCAGTTTCATGAAAACCGACGCAGTTGTAGGGGCACTGAAAAAAGCTGAAGACAACAATGGATACATTTTGAGACTCTATAATCCATCGGGAGAAGAAATTGAGGTAACTCTACCAAAAGAGGGAACTGAGCTCGACATGATTGAGGTAAACAGTATTGGGAAAACAGGGAAGAAAATTAGACTGAAGCCCTTTGAAATAAAGACGATCAGAATCTCTTAGCTCTCTTAGATTTTCTTTTTGGAACTAACCTAACAGGGCTTCCGCAGTCGGGACAGACTCCTTCTGGAGGCATCTCCCTAAAGTGCTTTCCACACCCTATGCAGACGTAGTTCCAGCGGATTACCCTTTTTATGCCCCGCTTTAGTGTTCTGAACTCTATGCCAAGAGTTCTGGCTATATTCTGGAGGTTGTAGTCGTCGGTGAGAAGGATTCCTTTGAGCTCGTAGGCCAGCGCGAGAACCTCAACATCGGCCTCGCTCAGCTCGTTCAGCTCGCCCGTTCTTCTCGCGGCGTCTTTAACGGCCTCGATGCTCTTTAGCGATGGGGCTAAAACCCTAACCTTGCCCGCGCTGATTAATCCTTCCAGGAAAAGCTTTGATTCCGGGTCCTTTACCTCCTCAACGACCTTTGGAGTGGTTACGCCTTCAACATCAACACCCTGTATAAAGATGGCCGTGTCTATTACCTGAACTTTTCCTCCCATGGCCCTAACTTGGAGAAACCCTTTTTTAGATTTCCGTCGAAAGGAATGCGGTGGGAACATGAAGGTTGACCTCAACTCCGATTTGGGGGAGAGCTTCGGCCGTTATAAGCTTGGCCTCGATGAGGAGGTAATGAAGTTCATAAGCTCGGCGAACGTCGCGACGGGTTGGCATGCCGGCGACCCGCTGGTGATGAGGAGAACCGTGAGGCTCGCAAAGGAGAAGGGCGTTGCCGTTGGTGCGCACCCGGGTTATCCGGATTTGCTTGGCTTTGGAAGGAGATACATGAAGCTTTCACCGGAGGAGGCGAGGAACTACATCCTCTACCAGATTGGGGCGCTTTACGCCTTTGTTAGAGCTGAGGGGGTTGAGCTACAGCATGTCAAGCCCCATGGGGCACTCTACAACGCCCTTGTGAGAGAAGAGGAACTGGCCAGGGCGGTGATAGAGGGGATAGCGGACTTCGATAGGAACCTGATATTCGTAACGCTCTCCGGCTCACGGCCCGCTCAGATAGCGGAAGAGCTTGGCGTTAATGTTGCCCACGAGGTTTTTGCTGATAGAGCTTACAACCCGGACGGAACGCTCGTCCCACGCTCCAAACCCGGGGCGGTAATACACGATAAGGAAGAAATAGCGGAGCGCGTTGTTTCGATGGTCAAAGATGGCGGGGTTAAGGCGATAAACGGCGAGTGGATCGAGCTGAAGGTAGATACAATCTGCGTCCACGGCGACAATCCGAAGGCTGTGGAGATAGCAAAGCACGTTAGAGAAGTCCTCGAAAGAGAAGGCGTCAAAATAGTTCCGATGATAGAAATCGTTCGGTGAGACCATGAAAATCAAACCCCTCGGTGACTCCGCCCTTCTGATTTCCTTTGGTGAGACCATAGACGAGGAAATAAACGAAAAGGTTCACGCTCTCACAAGGACCATAGAGCAGGCTAACTTTGAATGGCTCGTCGAAGTTGTTCCTGCATATTCTTCCCTCGCGGTAATCTATGACCCCACTTTGGTGGACTTCGAGAGCGTTAAGCGGGCCATTGAGGGAATAGAGATTGCCTCAGAGCGCTTTGAGGGAAAACTTGTGGAAGTTCCCGTCGTTTACGGTGGCAAATACGGCCCGGATTTGGAGTTCGTTGCAAAATACAACGGTTTGAGCGTTGATGACGTTATCGAGATTCACTCGAGGCCGGTCTACCGCGTCTACTTCCTTGGCTTTCTCCCAGGGTTTGCTTACCTCGGCGGAATGGACGAGAGGATAGCGACACCTCGCTTAGAAAAACCCCGCTTGAAAGTTCCAGCGGGTTCAGTTGGGATAGCTGGAAAGCAGACCGGAATTTACCCGCTCGAAAGCCCCGGCGGCTGGCGACTCATTGGGAGGACGCCGTTGAGGCTCTTCAACCCGGCAAAAGACCCTCCGACCCTCTTTCGGCCAGGTGATAGGGTGAAGTTCGTACCAATAGATGAAAGCGAGTTTATGGAGTGGGGTGAAGGCGTTGATTAAGCTCCTCCGCGTTCCCTCGTTGCTGACGATTCAAGATGCTGGAAGGCCAGGTTATAGAAAGCTCGGTGTCCCGGTTTCCGGTTTCATGGACGACTATTCCGCGAGGATTGCCAACTACCTCGTCGGAAACCCCGGGGACGCTCCGCTTTTAGAGTTTCTCCTCAGGGGGCCGGCTCTTCGCTTCAAGTCTTCTGCGGTTTTTGCCGTCGCCGGGGACGTTGATTTGAGGCTCAACGGCGTTCCTGTTGAGCCGTGGACGAGCCACTGGGCCAAGAGAGGCGATGTCCTTGAGGTTGGGGCCTTGAAAACGGGCCTCTACGGATACATAGCCTTCGCTGGCGGAATAAAGTGCGAAAAATTACTCGGGAGTTGCTCCGCCTATCCAAGGGCTGGGCTTGGAAGGCCACTAAAGGAGGGAGATGAACTAACCTTTGGATACTCAATCCTGACTGGAAAGGAGGGAAAATACCTTTCCGAGGAGCTTAGACCGGATTATTCCAGAAAAGAAATAACCGTTAGCGTTATCCTCGGCCCGGATTTGGAGCACTTTACTGAGAGGGGAATTGAAACCTTTCTGAGCGAGGCGTACACCGTAACGCCTGAATCCGACAGAATGAGCTA